>JAUNQE010000075.1 GCA_030536365.1 Erysipelotrichaceae bacterium
ATCAGCCCCTGGCTTTTTTCATGCCCTTTTCCTGCGGCATAGGTGCACATGCGCTACAGGGGAAGGGCTTTTTCATTATCACCCGTATAAAATAATAACGGATTCCTGCATAGTACAGAAATCCGTTATTATCAGTTAACCAACCTGTTCAGACAGATGCCCAAAGCGCTTTTGATACAAATCTTTCTTATGAGCACCCGTCATGAACCTGCAGGGTTTGTTTTTTGCGACTAGTCTGCTACGTACGGCAGTAATGCCATCTGACGAGCACGTTTGATCGCTGTTGACAGCATACGCTGATATTTAGCGCTGGTGCCGGTTACACGGCGCGGTGTGATCTTTCCGTTCGGAGAGATGAAGCGCTTCAACAGTTCAACATCCTTGTAGTCGATGTATTCGATCTTATTCTTTGTGAAGTAGCAAACCTTGCGGAATCCTACTCTTCTCTTACGAAATGCCATTTTCCTTATTCCTTTCTATCAATAGAATGGTAGATCATCACTTGAGATATCAAGTGAAGGTGTGTTATCGAAATCGTCGTTCACGTCATTCATGAAAGCCGGTTCCGAAGACGGGGTGAAAGTATTGTAGCTGTTGTTCTGAACCGGAGCCGGAGCTTCACTGCGTTCGGAACGGGACAGTAACTGGACGTTTTCACAGGTGACTTCTGTCACATAGACTTTCTTGCCATCCTGACCGTCATAGCTTCTGGTCGAGATATGACCTTCGACTGCTACGATATTTCCCTTTTTGCCATACTGGGCAAGGAAATCAGCGGACTGTCTCCAGGCAACGCAGCTGATGAAGTCAGCTGTCTGGTTGGAGCCATCGCCCTGATTCTTGCCGAAACGGCGGTCACACGCGAGTGTAAATGTCGCAACGGAAAGATTGGATCTTGTCTTTCTCAGTTCGACGTCTCTTGTCAGTCTCCCGACAAGCACTACACTGTTGATCATCTTATTTGCCTTTCTTTTCGGCTAAGTTGATGGTCATGGAACGGACAACATTGGAATTGATTCCCATGAGTCGGTTCATTTCGTTCAAACCATCGTTGTTAGCGGTGAATGTGACGACAACGTAGTAACCCTTGGTCATGCCGTCGATCTCGTATGCGAAATCACGGATGCCCCATTCGTCGACATTGTCAATCGTACCGCCGTGTGCAGGAACAATTGCGTGGAACTCTTCGATCAGAGCAGCGCGTTCTGCATCCTCCAGCGTCGGCTTGAGAATATACATCGTCTCGTATTGGTTCATGTTTACCTCCTTCTGGTCTAACGGTCTTATTGCATGAATAAGACAAGGAATATTTCTATTCGCTTGAATATCTTAACACAAGCAGGCGTGCGATTGCAAGAAGAGAAAGCGTGCAAGAATGCTCTATTTATGCTAAAAACTTGTGTTTTGATACGGTTTCGGCAATAATAGATAAGTGTTTAGACTAGGGGGTATACTATGTATCAGATAATCACAGATGCAACTGCGGATTATTCTGCTGAAATGTTAGATGGATTACCGGCTCTCGATGTCATTCCCATGGACGTTATTGTCGGTGATGAAAGTTATAAATACGGTCCGGGTGGAGATCTGCAGATCGGAGATTTCTACGCAATGCTGAAGGATGGAAAGTTCGCTTCCACTTCCGCGATCAACCCTTATATATATGCAGAGGAATTTGAAAAGTATCTCAGCAAAGGGATCGATGTCGTTTATCTCGGTCTCACATCCGGTCTGTCCGGCTGCTACCGCAACGCTGTCCTGGCAAAGGAAGAGATCGCCGGCAAATATCCGGATCGTCAGATCTATGTGCTTGATTCCGCCTGCGCCTCCATCGGCCTCGGCATCCTGATCGAGCAGGCGCTGGAAAAGCAGAAGGAAGGTCTCAGTCTGGAAGAGATCGTTGCCTGGATCGAAGACCGCAAATACAAGGTCGCGCACTGGTTCACGGTAGACGAATTCGAACACCTCAAGCGCGGCGGCCGTGTTTCTGCCGCGGCTGCTGTTGTCGGCACTGCCCTGCAGATCAAACCGATGCTTACTGTCGACCACGACGGAAAGCTCGAGGTAAAAGAAAAAGCGCGTGGTCGCAAACATGCCATGGAGGCACAGATGCGTCACATGCGCCAGAGCTACCGTCCCGAACTGGGAAACTATCTCATCATCGGTCACGGTGATGACCTGGAACGTGCTCATCAGCTCGGTGAACTCGTTAAAGCCGAGTTCCCGGAGACCGATATCCACTATTCCTACATCGGACCGGTCATTGGCTCCCACACAGGCCCGGGCATGATCGCCTTTACCTTCTGGGGAACCGACCGCTAATCCGCTTCAGATTTCAGAGAACGGCTCATTAAGCCTCCGATGACCTCGGAAGGCTTTTTTAATTCATAGAGGACCTGATAGACCGCTTCTGTGATCGGCATGTCGATCCCCTCTTCTTTCGCTTTTTCATAGACGACCTTTGTGGTAGCGATACCCTCGGTCGTTTTTGTATTGTTTTTCAGGAATTCGGAAGCGTCGTCCGCTTTACCGATCGCCAGTCCTGCCTGATAGTTACGGGAATGGACCGAAGAACAGGTAACGATCAGATCGCCGACACCATTCAGTCCGAGGAAGGTCTCCTGCTTTCCTCCGAAATGCAGTCCGTAGCGGGTGATCTCGTGAAGGCCGCGGGTCATCAGGGCCGCGCGCGCATTATCCCCCTGGTTCAGACCGGTCAGGATGCCTGACGCGATGGCCATGATGTTTTTCAGGGCAGCGGCGATCTCAGCGCCGACAACATCCGTATTCCGGTAGACCCGGAAATAGGAATTCGCAAAGAGTTCCTGCACCGTGCGGGCAGCTTCCTCGTCTTCACAGACGGCATTGACACTGGTCAGAAGACGGATGATCACTTCTTCCGCGTGGCTCGGACCGATCAGGGATACGACCTGTGACGCCTTATCTCCCATCTGCCGGCGGATCGTCAGCGACATCCTGTCTTTTGTTGCCGGGTCAAAACCTTTCGCGACATTTATGATGATCGCCGGTTTTTCAAGGCAGGCAGCCACTTCTGCCGCGGTGGCAGAGATGGCGGCGACCGGAACGGAAAGAACGCAGACTTCCGCGTCTTTTACGACTTCATAATCTGTAGAAGCTATAAGACGATGACTGATCTCCGTATTCCCGAAGAATTTGCTGTTGCGGTGATACAGAGTGATGTCCATCGCTTCGGCAGGGTTTCTGCCTTTGAGAACGACTTCGTGTCCGTTATCCGCAAGCACCTGCGCTAAGGCGGTGCCCCAGGAACCGGAACCGATGACGGCTATTTTCATGATGACTCCTTCTGTCTGGCGAGGATCTTGATCGGCACACCTTCAAAGCCAAACGCCTCGCGCAGCTGGTTTTCAAGATAACGCTCATAAGAGAAATGGAACAGCTCCGGATCGTTGACAAACAGAACGATCACACACGGCGCGGTCTGCACCTGGGAAGCATAGTAGATCTTCAGTTTGCGTCCATTATGTGCTTTCGGAGGATTGTTCAGCTGCGCATCGTAGATGACTTCGTTCAGGACATTTGTCGAGATACGCAGTTTGGTATTGTCATAGACCTGCTTGATCAGCGGCAGGATCGTCTGGATACGCGCCTGGTTCTTCGCGGAAACGAAGGCGATCGGAGCATAATCCAGATACTTGAATTCATCACGGATCTGTTTAGTGATCTTTGACATCGTCTTGTCATCCTTCTCGACCAGATCCCATTTGTTGTAAACGATGATCACACCTTTCGGCGCTTCGTGCGCCAGTCCGGCAACATGTTTATCCTGCTCAATGATCCCGGTGCCGCCGTCTAAAACGACCAGGACGACATCGCTTCGGTCGATCGCGTTCTTGGAACGGAGAACAGAATACTTCTCGATGTTTTCGTATACCTTTCCTCTTTTGCGGATACCGGCTGTATCGACAACGACATAGCTCTGACCATCAACCGTAAAAGGTGTATCGATCGCGTCTCTGGTCGTTCCGCTGATATCGGAAACGATGACGCGGTCCTGTTTCAGGAAAGCGTTGGTAAGAGAGCTCTTGCCGACGTTCGGACGTCCGATCACCGCAAAATGGATGCTTCCGTTTTCTTCCTCGATCTTTTTCTCCGGCATCAGCGCGACGCACTGATCCAGAAGATCACCGATACCGATGCCGTGGACACCGGAGACCGGGATCGGATCCGAGAATCCGAGCTTGTAGAATTCATAGATATTCGCGATCTTTTCGGTATTGTCGATCTTGTTGACCACGAGGATAACGTTCTTCCGGCTGTTGCGCAGCAAAGAGGCGACAAACTCGTCGTCTTTGGTGATGCCGTCATTTCCGTTAACAACAAAAACAAGAACATCCGCTTCTTCGATCGCGATATCGACCTGCATGCGGATCTCTTTCTGGAAAGGCTGATCTTCCAGCTGGATACCACCGGTATCGATCACCCGGTAGGTCTTGGAGAGCCATTCGCAGTCGCCGTAGATCCTGTCCCTGGTCACGCCCGGGGTATCTTCGACGATCGCGAGTCTTTCCTCCAGCATTCTGTTGAAGATCGTTGATTTACCGACATTCGGTCTTCCTACGATCGCAATTGTTCCGTCAATCATTCTTCTCCAACCTTTCTTCGATGATCGAAACGATCTTTTCGATCACTTCCTCAAGATCGAGATCTGAGCTGTCGACCAGGATCGCATCCTCCGCCTGCATCAGCGGTGAATGCTCACGATGTGTATCCTGATAGTCTCTGGCGATGATCTCGCTGAGGATCTGCTCGTAATCCGCTTCGATACCCTTCTCAAGATTCTGTTTCGTTCTGCGCTGGGCTCTGGCTTCCGCGGATGCGGTCAGATAGATCTTGACTTCCGCATGCGGAAGGACGACTGTACCGATGTCGCGGCCATCCAGGATATAACCCTTTTCTTCCGCAATCTCCTGCTGGATCTCGACCAGACGGGCTCTGACGCCCTTGAGTTTCGATACGTCAGAAGCGGCGAGGGAGATCTCGTTTCCATAGAGCTCCTCTTTGAGACGGAGATCCCCGATCTCGATCGTTCCGTCCGGTTCGACGGCGATACGGGTCTTACGCAAAAGATCAACGATCTTTTCTTCGTCGTCTAAAGCGATCTTTTTGGACTGTACATAATAAGCCACTGCCCGGTACATCGATCCGGTATCGAGGTGCGTATAGTTCAGTTCTGCAGCGAGTCTTTCCGCTACGCTGCTTTTTCCTGCGGCGCTCGGGCCGTCAATAGCAATGTTGATCTTTTTCATATTTTCCCCATAACTTAAAAAGAAGGCAGGAACCTGCCTTTCTTTTTTATCAGATAATACCTTCTGTTTTCAATAAGCCGTAGATCACAACTCCGAGAACAGCGATCAGTGCGATCGTAAGCACGATCAGAATGATGTTCAGCAACTTGCTTGGAGCAGGTTCTTCATCGTCATCTTCGTCTTCGATAACAGTATTCGTTTTGGTCTTTTCGATAATGAACGGCTTCGTTTCATTAAGTAATTCGCTTGTCGGTTCAACGATTTCAGCAGTCTCTTCGACGACTTCCTCTTCCTCCGGTTCTTCAAGCTTCTTTGCCAGGACCGGATGTTCGATCGTATCTCCCTTCGGCTCTGCCGGAGCGAATACGCGGGTGCTGTCCTCAGCTTCTTCCGGTTCGAAGGTCTTTTCAGGCTCAACTACCGGATTCTCTTCGGTCTGGAATTCACCCATCAGTCTTTCGATCTCGCTTGCGAGAGAAGTCTTGCTGTAGGTACCGGAGATACCCATCATGCGTTCGATCTCGGAACGATGAGTATCTTTTGTTTCGTCCTTGACTTCCTCTGCCGGCGCTTCGTCTTTTGCTTCACCGGCTTCGAGAGCTGCCATGATGTTGTGGATCTGGAGCGTCAGAGTATCGTTGAATTCTTTTTCGTTGTTATCAACTTCCGGCTCAGTTTCCGGTTCAGCGACCGGTTCAACTGTTTCTTCGACCGGTTCCGGAACAACTTCCTTGACCGGCTCAACGACCGGTTCTTCATGACGGATGCCTCTGATCTCATCGAGGATCGTATTCGGTACTTCATCCGCAGTTACAAGACCCTGCGCTTTGTTGTACTCAGTTACTTCGTTCAGTGTTTCTTTCAGGAAGTCAACCGGTTCTGCTTCCGGTTCAGCCGGTGTTTCGACAACAGGTTCAGCGACCTCAATCGTTTCAGCGACCGGTTCGACGACTTCTTCAACCGCCTCAACTACAGGCTCTGTGACTTCTTCAACAACTTCCGGAGCTGCTTCAACAACAGGTTCAACGACTTCTTCGACGACCGGTTCTGTGACGGTCTCGGTAACTTCTTCGACTGTTTCTTCGACAGGCTCAGTAACTTCTTCGACAGTCTCAACGACTGGTTCAGCTACTTCTTCAACAACTTCCGGAACAGTCTCTACGACCGGTTCCTCAACAGGTTCAGCGACCGGCTGCGGTTTTTCGGCAAAATAGAACGGATTGAAGATCTTTGTCGGTTCTGCGTCGATCTCCGGTTCTTCAACCTTTTCGGCAACAGCCTCTGTGACTTCTTCAACGACCGGTTCTTCAGCGGTTTCAACAGTTTCTTCAGCGACTGGCTCTTCGACAGTCTCGACTGCTTCTT
>JAUNQE010000025.1 GCA_030536365.1 Erysipelotrichaceae bacterium
CGATGGGACAAAATCATTTTGGAATGCGAGGGACATTTTCTTTTTGGAATCACAGATACTTGAGGATGAGGGTTAATCCTTCCTCTAAAGTGATATAATTAGTTTAAGAACAAAAGGGGTATAATTCTATGGTTCAGAAAAAAATGGTTGCCATGATTCTCGCCGGAGGCAGGGGCTCCCGTCTTTATGATCTGACAAAGAAGATCGCGAAGCCGGCCGTGAATTTTGGCGGAAAGTACAGGATCATCGATTTTGCGCTTTCCAACTGCGCCAACTCAAACATTTCTACAGTTGGTATCCTTGTTCAGTATGAATCCGTTCTGCTGAACTCTTATGTCGCACGTGACTATCTCTGGGGCCTGAACATGGCCGGAGGCGGCGTTTATGTTCTTCCGCCGCGCGAAAAAGACAAAGAAGGATTCGACATCTACGAAGGTACAGCGAACGCGATCGCCCAGAACATCGATTTCCTCGATCAGACGGACGCGGATTATGTACTCGTTCTTTCCGGTGACCACATCTATAAGATGGACTATGAAGATATGCTGAGAGAGCATATCGAGACCGGAGCAGCCGCGACCATCGCTGTCATTCAGGTCCCGATGAAGGAAGCTTCCCGTTTCGGCATCATGAACTGCGATGAGAACGACAACATCATTGAATTTGAAGAGAAGCCGGCAAATCCGAAATCCGATCTTGCCAGCATGGGTATCTACATCTTTGACTATAAACTGATGCGTAAATACCTGGTAGCCGATACCAAGGATAAGAATTCCTCGCACGACTTCGGTAAGGATATCATTCCGGATTACCTGCGTGACGGCAAGCGTCTGCACGCCTACCGTTTCAAGGGTTACTGGAAGGATGTCGGAACGATCGATTCCCTGTGGGAGGCAAACATGGACCTCCTCGATCACAAGGATCTGCTTGACCTCTTTGATAACGAATGGAAAATCTATTCCGAAGACCCGATGACAGCTCCGCAGGTGATCGGCGAGACTGCTGAAGTCAACGAAGCGTACATCACGACCGGCTGCTATGTTGACGGTAAGGTCAATCATTCCGTCATCTTTACCGGATCCCGCATCGAAAAGGGTGCGGTCGTTTCCGATACCGTTCTGATGAACAATGTCGTTGTTGGCGAGGGTGCCAAGCTGGAACGCTGTCTTGTCATGAATGATGTCAAGATCCCGGCAAATGCGCACTTCGGAGACAAGAACGGCGACAAAATCCTGCTGGTAACACCGGAAATGGCGGAGGGTAAATAAGATGAAAGTACTTGGTATTTTAAATTTCGAACCATATTCGATCAATGTCCGCGGTATCGAGGATTACCGTCCGATCTCTGCGGCAAGTTTCCTCGGCCGTTACCGTGTCTTGGACTTCATGATCTCCAACTTCACCAATTCCGGGATCGATAACCTGAAGGTCTTCATCAAGAACCGTCCGCGTTCCACTGTGGAACACGTTCATTCGACAAACTACAATATCAACGCGAAGAGAGGCAAGATCCATCTTCTGCATGGCGAAAAGACCTACGCGAACCAGATCTACAACACTGACCTGGCGGCTTTCAAGTCCAACATGTCCTTCATCAAGGAAGTCAATGCGGACCTGATCGTGATCGCGCCGAGCCATTTCGTTTATGTTCAGGATTTCAATGAGATCATCAAGGAACATGAAAAGAGCGGTAACGACGTTACCATGCTTTACCATGCCGTAAATAATGCCAATACCTCCTATCTGCTCTGCGACACGCTCGCGATCAACGAAGAGGGAAAAGTGACCGGCATCACCCAGAATACCGGCAAATACAAACACCGCAACCTTTCTCTGGAATGCTACGTCATGAGCCGCAAGCTCTTTATGGACCTTGTGGACAAGGGCATCAACGCCTCCAGCATTTACTGGCTGCGCGATATCCTCAACGATTCGCTGGGCGATCTCAAGGTCGGCACTTATGCGCATAAGGGCTACGTTGCCTGCATGAACAACCTGAGCTCCTATCTGAAAGCACAGCTTTCGCTGATCGATGAGACGGTTCTCGGCAGCCTGATCCGCAAAGACTGGACGATCTATACCATGACCAACGATTCCTGTCCGACACTTTACGAAAAGGGCGCCAAGGCTGCCTGCTCGATCGTCGGTAACGGCTGCGATATCGCCGGAAGCCTCGATCATACAGTCATCGGCCGTGGTGTCAAGATCGGAAAAGGAAGCTCGATCAAGAATACCGTTATCCTGCCTGGTGCCAGGATCGGTGAGAATGTCACGATCGAAAACGCAGTCGTTGACCGTTTTGCCAACGTAACGGTCGACAGCGTCCTGATCGGCGAGCTTGATTCGCCTCTTTACATCGCCAGAGGGGATAAGATCTAAGTGAAAGTCTACTTTGCAGCTTTCGAAGCATTACCATTTGTTAAAACAGGCGGACTTGCCGACGTAGTCGGCAGTCTGCCGTCTTATTATGACAAGAAGATCGAAGTGACGACGATCCTTCCTTTTTATCGTTTCCTGAAAGAAAAACTGATGGACAAGGTGAAGCATCTTGTTCATCTTTATGTAAAGACCGGGATCCTGGAGGAAGAATGCGATGTTTACAGCCTGCGTTACGCAGGTACTGAATACCGTTTTATCGACAGTCCGACCTTTTTTGACCGGAATGGCATATATGGCTATGAAGACGACGCTGCAAGATTCGCCTTTTTTGGCGCGGCTGTGATCGAGATGATGTGCCGTCTGGAGGAATTCCCGGACATCATCCATTCGCATGATTACCACACCGCTCCACTGATCGCCCTGTGCAAACTCGGCAAGCATCACATCGAACGCGTTTACGCGATCAAACATGTTTTTACCATCCACAATCTTTCCTTCCAGGGCATTTATGACAAGCAGATCCTGTTTGACTATCTTGACCTGGACCGCGAGGATTTTGATAACGGAACCCTGCGTTATAACGACGGCATCAACTATATGAAGATCGGTATCGTACTGGCGGACGCGATCACGACTGTTTCCAAGAGTTATGCGCAGGAGATCCTGGAACCGTCCGGCGGACAAGGACTGGATACGGTCCTGCAGTACCGCCAGGATGACCTTTACGGGATCGTCAACGGCATCGATGATACCTTCTTCAATCCGAAGAGCAGCTATGTCAAATATCCCTATAACAGCCGCAATGTCTTCCGGGAAAAGAAGAAAAACAAGCTTTTCCTGCAACAGGAGCTGGGACTTGAAGAAGGGGAGGATATCTTCCTTACCGGTATGGTCTCCCGTCTGACTTCCCAGAAGGGGATCGATCTTCTGATCGGCGGCGCCGAACGGATGGTCCGCCAGGGTGTGGAGATTGCGGTCTTAGGAACCGGCGATACACGCTACGAATATGCTTTAAAGACACTTTGCCGGAAGTATCCGGGAAAGATCTCCTATACCTGCGGCTATAACGAGAAGCTCGCGCACCGCATGTATGCCGGTCTGGATATGCTGATGATGCCCTCGCTCTATGAACCCTGCGGTCTTTCGCAGCTGATCGCCATGCATTTCGGCACAGTTCCGTTCGTCCGCGAGACCGGCGGTCTGCGCGATACGGTCGAGGCCTATAACGAATATACCGACACCGGAACGGGCTTCAGCTTCGGCCCCTATAACCAGCAGGATTTCAACCATGTATTCGACTACGCCTATGAGCAGTATCTCGATTATCCGAAACGCTGGCGCAAGATTATGCGCAGCGACATGAAGAAGGATGTATCGTTTGCTGCATCGGCGGCTGAATATGAAAAAGTATACCGGAAGGTGATGAACCATGAAGAAGTTTGACCGATTTTTTGAAGGATATGAAACAAGAGCCTACGATCTGTTCGGTGCGCATAAGGAAGGGGAAGGCGTCCGCTTTACCGTCTATGCCCCGCATGCGTATAAGATCAGCCTGATCGCTTCTTTTGACGGCTGGAATACCGAACATTATCTTGAGAAGATCGATGAGCGCGGCGTCTGGAGCCTGCTGATCGAGCCTCTGAAACCGGTCCATGCTTACCGCTACCGCATCTATCGCGACGAACATACGAGTCACGAGCGGATCGATCCTTACGCATACTGTTTTGAACGCCGTCCCTCAACCGCGTCCTGTATGTACGATCTTGATTATTTTACTTTCTCGGATAAAGCCTATATGGATGCGCGGCCGGATTCCCGCGATGATCGTCCGGTGAATATCTATGAGATCCATTTCAATTCTTTCCGCAAGGACGGCCAGTTTTCCTCTTACCGTCAGCTGAAAGAGGAACTGGTCCCGTATCTCGAAAAGGAACACTTCAATTACGTGGAATTCATGCCGGTCTTTGAGCACCCCTTCGATGGTTCCTGGGGCTATCAGGCGACCGGATTCTATGGTGTTACCTCCCGTTACGGAACACCGTATGATTTCATGGAACTGATCAATGAGCTGCATCTGCACGGCATCGGCGTCATTCTGGATGTCGTCTATGCGCATTTTGTCGGAGATGAATTCGGACTGATCGATTACGATTTCAGCCCGTTGTATGAATATCCCGAACCGCATCTCAAGAAAAGTGAGTGGGGTTCCTATTATTTCAATCTGTACTCGCCAACAGTGATCTCGTTCCTGATGTCGAGCGCTGCGTTCTATCTTGACCGTTATCATATCGACGGTCTGCGCTTCGACGCGGTCAGCCATTTCATCTATCACAAAGGCAATTCGACGATGGGTGAGAACGTGGAAGGTCAGGCTTTCATCAAGCGCCTGAACTACACGATGCACCAGCAGTATCCGCAGGCGATGATGATCGCGGAAGACTCCAGCGATTTCCCGAAGGTCACCGGCAGAGTCGAAGACGGTGCTCTGGGATTTGACTATAAGTGGGACCTGGGATGGATGAATGATACTTTGCGTTATTACGCAATGGATCATGAATACCGGAAATACCATCACAACCTGATCAATTTCTCGATGTATTACTTCTATTCCGAGCGCTTCCTGCTGCCGCTGAGCCATGATGAGGTCGTGCATGGTAAACGCACGATCGTCGATAAGATGTTCGGCAGCTACGAGGAGAAGTTCTCACTGTGCCGCAACCTGTTCGTCTATATGTTCACCCATCCGGGCAAGAAACTGAACTTCCTGGGAAACGAGATCGCGCAGATCCGTGAATTCGATGAGCAGAAGGAAAACGACTGGTTCCTGCTGCAGTACCCGATCCATGATTCCTTCAGCCACATGTTCCGTGAGCTGAGTGAACTTTATACGACGACGGAAGCGTTCTACCGCTATGAATACGACTCCGAGCATTTCCGCTGGATCGATGCCGACAATGCCGCGCAGTCCGTGTTCTCCTATATGCGCTGGGACGATAAGTACTGCTATATCGTGGTCCTGAACATGATGCCGATCTATTACCAGGATTACGAGATCGGTGTTCCTTACCGCGGCATGTACACAGAGATCTTTAACAGTGAAGACAGCCGCTTCAACGGCTGCGGGGTCATCAACCCGGATCCGATCAAAACACACCGTGGTCAGAAACACGGCCACAGGAATATCCTGCGCTTTACACTGGCGCCGTTCGCGGGCATCATCTTCCGTAAAAAGGTGGGAAAGCTCGCTGAATAAGCAGTCGGTTATTGCGTTTTACATCGTGTTATGTTAGTATTTAGAGGCGTTTAGGACAAGGAGGATAGTGACATGAGAGATGATACGATACTCAGGTGCTCCGAGTGTGGAGAAGAAAACTACATTTCCACCAGAAATAAGAAGAAACATCCTGAAAAATTAGAGATTAAAAAATATTGCTCTAAGTGCAGAAAAATGACTGTTCATAAGGAGAAAAAATAAGCCTTCAGGCTTATTTTTGTTTACATCATGGAGATCACGAAGATCATATGCGGCCCGATGCCGACAAATATGTATCTCCTGGAGGAAGACGGGAAAGTTGTGATCATCGACGCGGAAGCCCGTATCGAAAAGATCCGTCCGCTTCTTGAGGGAAAGGAGCTTCTCGCGATCCTGCTTACCCATGGTCATTTCGATCATATCAAGGGCGTGGATGAGCTCGTTAAGGAATACGATGTTCCGGTCTATCTGCATCCCGGAGATAAGGAATTAGCCACTTCCAAGGCGGTCTTCCAGGAAAACCTGCATCTGTTCGGGTTTTCCGCGATCATCAAAAGCCCGATCCGTGAGCTTTCCGAAGGAGAGCTGAAGATCGGACCGTTCTGCTTTGACGTCCTGTATACTCCGGGACATACGGAAGGCTCCGTCTGTTTCCGGATCGGCAATGATCTTTTCAGCGGAGACACCCTGTTCCGCCGCAGTATCGGACGCACCGATCTCGAAGGCGGGGATATGCGGAAGATGAAGGACAGTCTGCGTCGGATCCGGGAGCTGGATCCGCAGCTGGTCGTTCATCCGGGTCACGAAGGAGATACCGTGCTCGGCGAGGAGTTCCAGTACAATTTCTATCTTCAATAGTTAGAAAAACGTATAGCAAGCTATACGTTTTTTTGTTTTCTCAGGCTTTGGGCAGATCCTTTTTCGCTTCGGCGATCTCCTCGAGCGCTTTGATCAGGCTATCCTTAGCATATTCCGGAAGTGAATGATCCTCTTTCAGCTGCCGGATGAGTTCCTCTTCATCGACATCGTCTTCCAGGAGCAGATCCTGAAGGGTATTCGCGATCTCCGGCACATTTTCTTCAGCACTGTCTTTATCCAGCACATCCAGTTCGCGCAGCGTGTATCCGCAGTAAGCGGGGAGCCTCAGCGTTTTCGTGATCTCAAGGACCAGATCAAGCACAGCTTTGATCTTATTGAAATCGGTGAGCGGCGGATCCCAGGTGCTGATGTACTGCAGGATCTTATCCGGGATCTCCGTGTAGTAGGTGTTGCGGATAACGTAGCTGATGACAGCCACTTTAAGGCCGGCTATTCCCGGTTCATCACCGCAGTTCTCTGTCAGGTAATCGATCAGTTCTTCCGCTGCCGGAGGATGCGGAACGCCTTCCTTTCCGATCTTCCAGTATTCCTCCAGATCATCACTGACGTAGAAGGGCAGGTCGCCATGCTGGGCGAAGATCTCGTTGAGGTCCTCATCATTGTGCCATTCACTGCAGATCACATATTTCCGCTCTGTCGTCGGACGGATCATATAGTCTCTGGTCATTTTTCCGACACGGCTCTTCATATCCGCGTACATTTCCTTTTTCAGCAGTTTGGGAAAGAAACGCTTCATGATCGCGTAGGCGTCATCGGAGTGGATCGCTCCGTAGAGTTCCGTAAAGGTCAGGTAGAATTTCCGAAATTCACTTGGTTTCATGATTATGGCCTCCTGGTCTGCCGTAGCTTCTCTTTTAACTATAACATGAATTCCGTCGTGTGCGACCGTACCGTACAGGCGCGCTCCGCTTTTAAAAAGCCGTCATATCGAATATAATTAGGGAGGACAAAGAGGTAAAAAAGAATGATTATTGTTAATGATTTAAAACCGGGAAGCAATTTTGAATACCAGAATGAGCTTTACTCGGTTATCAATGTTGACCGCAATAAGACCGCCATGCGTCAGATGATCGTTAAGATCAAGGTCAAGAACCTGCGTACCGGCGTCATCAACGAGATCGCTTTCACCGGCGGTGATAAAGTTGAACAGCCGCAGATCGATAAGAGAAAGATGCAGTTCCTCTATGATGATGGCGAATCCATGGTCTTCATGGACACCGACACCTATGACCAGGTCGAGATCCCGAAGGATCGTCTTGAATGGGAAAGCAATTTCCTGATCCCGAACATCGAAGTCGAGATCCAGATGTACGGCGCAGAAGTCTTAGGTATCTCCCTGCCGGACAAGGTCGAAATGGGCCTTTCCGAATGCGAACAGGCTGTCAAAGGTGATACCGCGACTGCCGCTTTAAAGAACGCTGTTACCGAGACAGGTCTGCAGGTCAAAGTCCCGCTCTTCATCAACGAAGACGATCACATCATCGTTTCCACTGAAGACGGCAGCTACAAAGGCAGAGCATAAAGCACAGAAAACAAACAGACGAAAGGGCGCTGAAAAGCGTCCTTTTCTTATGATAATTACATTGCACTTCGCTCTGTCCGGGAAAGCTCGGATACAGGTTCTTTCCTGTCCCGGCAGAAGTTTAGGAAAATGTGATATACTGAAATAAATAATCATTCAGGGGGTATTTGCATAACGGATGCGTTCGCTGTGCCTGTAGCTGCCGCACTGAGGCATTTTTAAAAAAACAATCGATACAGGCAGGATCACGGATCCGGAAAAATGTGCAAATGACCGGCCAGGACAAAGGGGGAAATTCAAAATGTCGAACACAAAAAAGAATGATTTTATCGGGGAAGCGGATCTTATGCGCATGGCAGCGATCTTTTTACTGTGTTGCTCGCTGTTCTTCCTGTATAAAGGCTGGAACAAAATGACAAAGTACGTCAGTCCAGACTCCAAATACAAAGATCCGGTGAACGCGTATGTAGGAGGTGATGCCTATAACTACATTATCAACGGCGCTTACTCTACGGGTTTCTTTGTTCTTTCCATGGGAAACATGATCACTGCGTCGGTTCTCTACGCAGGTTCCGAGATCCTCAGAAAGCAGCATACGGAAGAGCCTAAGCTTGAGACAGCAGCAACAAAGCCGGTCGTTGAAAAACCGCAGCCGGCAGCCGCAGTCAGCGCGCCGGCAGCGAAGGAAGAACCTGCTGAAGAAAAGAAAGCGGAATAAAGATCGTTAAAACAGAAATAAGGACGCTCGTGCGTCCTTATTTCTGTTTTGCATTAATCTGCAGCGGAATATCTTGTTATTTTTCTACACGGACGGTGTAGGTCGGTGAGGTCGCCTTGAAGGAGGAACCATCAGACCAGGTGAAGTAGACCGTCAGATCCGTTGTCGAGGAAACAGAGCCTTTGACATAGACGTTGCCGTTGCTGCTGTCATAACCGAGAACAGAATCGTCAGAGCAGTGGAAGGTGACCTGCGATCTGGCATCATACTTATTGTAATTGCTGCCCCAGCAGATATAGTGGTAAGCCTCAAAGGGGATCTTGTCGCTGCTTCCGGAACGGACCGTTGCCTTATCCTTCATATTGAAGACGATCTTTTCACCTTCGACCTTGACGCTGCAGCTTGAGCTGACGCCGTTGGTGCCGGTGACGGTGATCTTGGTGTTGCCCGGGAGTCTCGGCTTGACATAACCATTCTCATCAACGGACGCGACAGCCGGATCAGAAGATTTCCAGGTCAGGTTGGGATTCGCGTTTTCGGGAACGATCTTAGCGGAGATCTTACCGTTCTCATTGAGCTGAAGAGTCAGGGAAGAAGGTGTCAGTTCGATCTTTTGCGGACCTTTCTTTCTGGTCTCCCAGCGGAAGACCAGCTGCTGATCACCGCAGGTGATACGGATCTTGGTTTCGCCCGGTTGTCCTGCTTTGACATTACCATTCTGGTCGATCGTGACGATGGAATCATCTTCCGCGTAGTAGACGAGCTTGTCCGTTGTATTGCTCGGAGTCACCGTGAAGTATTCGTTGATGTTCCAGGTGCCGGTTCCGTCGACTGCGTAGAGATAGGTGTATTTGGAACTCAGGCTCGTGCACGGGATCGTCGGCGGAGCGGACGGCGGTGTGTAATCGGTCGTGAAGGCGTTGCCTTTCCTGGAGATCTGGATCGTGGAATCGAGTTCCAGATTCTTCTCATCGATGATCGTGAAATGGATCTCCGTCAGGGAAGGATCGCCGTTGTATTTGCTGAAGTTGCCTAAGACGAGCTTGTTGCCGTCTTTGGTGTAGGTACCCTCGATCTCCAAGCCTCCGTTAGCGGTGTTCCGGTCCAGGAAGGCGAAGGAACCGTCTTTACTGAACTCAACGTAGGAGGTATATACGGAATTCTGGGATACGTTGTAATAGGTGTTATAGCTGAGCTTGTAGGGATCGCTCGTCGGTGTGGGTTCGGTCGATGGATTGCCGTTCTCGTCCGTCGGACCTTTGGTCTCGGTCGTTGAGAACTTCTGTCCGGACTTTGAACCCGGCAGCGTGGTGTGCAGTGTCAGCGTGTCCGCGTCTTCGATCTGCAGGATGATCTTGGATACACTATCGTTTCCTGTGACATTCAAGGTGCAGACATCTTCCTTGACGCTCCAGGTGCCGGTGTATTCTTTCGGGCCGTCCGCGGTGTTTTCGTCCATGACGAAGCTGCCGTCCTTACCAAACCAGATGCGGGTATGGTCCTGGTTGCCGAAGAGTTCAACAGTGTTGTAGTACGTCTTTCCGCCTATGTCGACTGCAGGAGCCTTGTTGCCGGAGCAGGCGCTCAGGCAGAGGACCAGAAGTGCGGCCGTAAGACAGACTGACAGGATCTTTCTGGGTTTCATGATTCTTTTTCCTTTCTACTTAAAAAGTAAGTATCGAAAGTGGATTCTTCTAAATTCATTCTAGCAGATGCAGGGGAGATTGTTTATCCTGTAGCGTTTAGATCATCAGTCCACGTTATCAAAACCATAATAGCCTTTTTGTTTACAGCCGGGAAAGCCGGTGCTAAGATGGGTTTGTAAACTTCAGGGCAGGGTGCAATTCCCGATCGGCGGTACAGTCCGCGCGCTTCAGCTGAACCGGTGAGATTCCGGTACCGACAGTGAAAGTCTGGATGAAAGAAGAGTTTTTTATTGGATTTCCTGAGGTTTGGCAGAACCTTTTTTTCTTGGAGGAGTATGTATGAAAAAAGAGAGATTTCTGACGACCGCCCGCATGACCCGCATCGCCATCCTTGGCGTCTGCGCCTTTATCCTTATGTATTTCGAGATCGCGCTTCCATTTATCGCGCCGACCTTCTACAAGCTTGATTTCTCAGAGATCCCGGTGCTGATCGGCGGCTTTGCCTTAGGCCCGCTGAGCGCCGTTGTGATCGAACTGATCAAGATCCTGCTGAAGCTCTTGTTCAAACCGACAACGACCGCGTTCGTCGGGGAACTGGCGAATTTCCTGGTCGGCTGCGCTTTTGCTGTCCCGGCAGCTCTTTACTATCAGAAAAACCGCACTAAGAAAGGAGCCCTCTTTTCGTTACTGATCGGTACGGTCTGTATGGCGCTTGCCGGTTTCGCGGTCAACCTCTGGCTCGTGATCCCTGCCTATGTATCGATCATGCATTTCCCGCTGGAAGCGATCATCGGAGCAGGAGCGGCGATCTTCCCGGTAGTGGATTCCGTCTTCATGCTGGTGCTCTGCTGCACGACGCCGTTCAACCTGATCAAAGGCATCCTGCTTTCGGTCCTGACAGTGCTGCTTTACAAACGGATCTCACCATTTCTGAAGTAAGACCGCATTGATCGTTTAGATAAACAAAACAGCAACGACTTATGTCGCTGCTGTTTTGTTGTTTGATCTGTTCTTTGATCAGCGGATGGCTTTTACCATGATGTTGCTGAGACGCTTGGAGTATTCAGTCGGATCTTCGATCGGGAAGCCGGCGATCAGCAGTGCCTGATCATACATCAGGTTGGCGTAATCGCTGAGATCCTCATGCGCATTCCAGGCATTCTGCAGAGCCTTGAAGAGTTCGTGGTCCTTATTGATCTCAAGGATACGGTTTGCCTTCATCGGCATGCCCTGATTCATTTCAGCGAGGACCTTTTCCATATCGAGAGACAGTCCGTCATCGGAGACCAGACATACTGGATAGGATTTCAGACGGCTGGAGAGGCGGACATCCTGGACCTTGTCCTTGAGGATCTCCTTGATCGATTCGAGGAAATCTTTGTTTTCCTCGACTGTCTTTTCCATTTCCTTCTTTTCCTCTTCGCTTTCAAGACCGAGATCGCCCTTGGTGATGGAACGGAAATCCTTTCCGTCATAATTCATCAGGATGGAGACCATGAATTCATCGACGTTGTCGGTGAAGTAGAGGACCTCGTAGCCTTTGTCACGCAGCATTTCCATCTGCGGCAGGGAAGAGATCTTTTCGATCGACTCGCCGCAGGCGTAGTAGATCTCTTTCTGATCTTCCTTCATACGGGAAACATATTCCTTTAATGTGGTGTACTTGTCTTCGAAGCTCGACTTGAACATCAGCAGATCGATGAGGACATCGCGGTTCGCGCCGTAATCCTGGTAAGCGCCGTATTTCAGCTGCAGACCGAAGCTGTCGAAGAAGGTCTCGTATTTCTCTCTGTCCTTTTCGAGCATCTTTTCCAGAGTGTTCTTGACCTTTTTGTCGATCGATTTCTTCAGCGCTTTCATCTGGTAGTCCTGCTGCAGGATCTCTCTGGAGATGTTCAGGCTGATGTCATCGCTGTCGACCAGACCGCGGACGAAACGGAAATAATCGCTGATCAGCTCACTGGCCTCATCCTTGATGAAGACACCGTGGGAATAGAGTTTCAGACCGGCTTTGTAGTCGGTGGTATAGAAATTGTACGGAGCTTTTTCCGGGATGAAGAGCAGGGCGGAATAGCTCGTATTGCCTTCGACCTTGTAGTGGATCGTTTTTAACGGCTTGTTGTAGTCGTAGTAGTTGTTCTCGTAGAACTCATCGTATTCTTCCTGTTTGACGGATTTTGCTTCTTTCTTCCAGATCGGGACCATGGAGTTGATCGTCTTTTCTTCGATCACGGTCTCAGTCTTGCCTTCTTCTCCGGTGGAGCGGGTGACTTCGACATCCATCTTGATCGGGTAGCGGATATAGTCGGAATACTTCTTGATCAGGCTCTGGATGAACTGGGAATCGAGATAATCATCGTATTTCTTTTCCTTGGTGTTGGCCTTGATATGCAGGATGATCTCTGTGCCGTCGCCGTCTTTTTCGGCTTCCTTGACCTCGTAGCCGTCAACATTGCGGCTGTACCAGCGGTAAGCCTGTTCTTCCTTGACTTTCTTGGAAATAACGGTGATCTCATCCGCGACCATGAAGGATGAATAGAAACCGACACCGAACTGACCGATGATGTCACTGGTCTCTTCTTCGGAAAGGTTGTTCTTGAACTCGAAGGAGCCGCTCCTGGCGATCGTGCCGAGATTTGCCTCGAGCTCTTCCTTATTCATACCGATACCGTTATCGGAAATGGTGAAGGTGCGGTTCTTTTTATCAACGGTGATTTTGATAAAAGGGTTGCTGTTGTCGATCTCGGCGTCCGTTAAAGCGAGATAAGCTTTCTTATCCAGCGCGTCGCTGGCGTTGGAGATCAGCTCACGGACGAAAAAATCGGTATTTGTATAGATGGCATTGGCCATCAGGTCAAGCAGGCGTTTGGATTCTGTCTTAAACTGTTTCTTTGCCATTCTTAATCCTCCTTTAGCACTCTAAATCTTTGACTGCTAATATGATAGCACTTCACTAAAAGTCTTGCAAGTTCTCTGCCGGGAAAGGGTTTTCCGAAGTATCATGAAAGCAGAGGGTAACAAAATGACAGAAAAAGAACCGATCGACCGCGCCGTAAAAGCGTCTGCTTCCAAACCGAAAACCAGCACCAAAGTCAAGAGCTCTTCCAAGACCGGCACAAAGAAAAAGACATCTTCCGCATCTTCCGGTGTGCGTCTCTCCAACGCGGAAAAGACGCTGATCCGTAATTACCGCAAATGCAACGCGATCGAGAAGAAGCTGGTCGATGCCTTAGCAGAGAAACTGGCCGGCGGGATTGATTACAGCGCGATCTTAAGCGCGCTTCTTGGTCAGCTCAAACAGTAGTTCGATAATAAAAAAAGTAGTACCCGGCGGGTACTACTGAATTGCGGTGACGTTGTAGTCTTTATCTTCAACGGCTTTTTTCAGCACTGCATTGTCTACGTCCTTGGTGAGTTCGACAACGGCATTGCCTTCCTTGTGGGAAACCGCAGCGGAGGCGACACCGTCGACAGCTTCCAGGGCTTTTTTAACGGTCGCTTCGCAGTGTTCGCACATCATTCCTTCGATCTTCAGTTCTTTTGTCATCTTCTTTTCCTCCTTATGACTGACTTTTATTTTCTTATCATGACGGCTGTCATAGATATTTTTGAGATTTAAGCGCAGAGCATTCGTAACTACGCAGAAACTGGACAGACTCATCGCGGCAGCGCCGAACATCGGGTTCAGCTTCAGGCCGAAGCGGATAAAGAGGCCGGCCGCGAGCGGGATACCGATCGCGTTGTAGATGAATGCCCAGAAGAGGTTCTCGTGGATATTGCGCAGGGTGTAACGGCTTAGGCGGATCGCTGCCGGAACATCCAGCAGGCTATTCTTGCGTAAGACGATATCGGCCGCGTCGATCGCGACATCCGCGCCGGCGCCGATCGCCATACCGATATCGGCACGGGTCAGGGCAGGGGCGTCATTGATGCCGTCACCGACCATCGTGGTCTTGCCGTCTTTCTGCAGGGAGCGGATGACGGCTTCCTTATCTCCCGGAAGGACTTCCGAGATGACCTGGTCAACACCGACGAGCTTTGCGATCGCTTCCGCGGTTCGCTTGTTGTCGCCCGTCAGCATGACGGTGCGTATACCCATGTTGCGCAGCTGTTTTACGGCTTCAACGCTGTCTTCCTTTAAGGTGTCCGCGATCGCGATCATACCGAGATATTCGCCGTCTTCCAGAAAGAATACCGGTGTCTTGCCTTCTGAGGCAAAACGCTCATAGGCTTTTACGGCGTCTTCCGGAAGCTTTGTCTGGGAAGAAATGTAGCTGTAGCTGCCGCCGAACAGCTGTTTTCCGTTATAGGTGCCGCGGATCCCGCTTCCCGAAAGGGCGGTAAAGTCTTCGCATTCCTGCAGTGAGAGACCGTCTTCCTCGGCTTTCTTCAGGATCGCCCGGGCAAGCGGATGTTCGCTCTTCTTTTCAAGGGAAGCTGCCTTGACCAATAGATCTGTATCTGATCCGGCAGAGAGGATATCCGTGACTTCCGGTTCGCCCTTGGTCAATGTGCCGGTCTTATCCATCGCGATGATCTCGGTCTTTCCGGTTGCTTCCAGAGAAGCGGCAGTCTTGAATAAGATGCCGTTCTTGGCGCCGATGCCGTTACCGACCATGATCGCGACCGGGGTCGCGAGACCCAGGGCGCAGGGACAGGAGATAACAAGCACCGAGATACCGCGGGCAAGCGCGAAACCGATATCTTTTCCGAGAAGCAGCCAGACGACCGTTGTGAAAGCCGCGATCGCCAGCACTGCCGGAACGAAATACCCGGAGATCGTATCTGCTGTCTTGGCGATCGGCGCTTTGGTCGCTGCCGCGTCGGAGACGAGATGGATGATCTGGGAGAGGGTGGTATTCTCACCGACTCTGGTCGCCCGGCATTTCAGATAGCCGGACTGATTGATCGTTGCTGCGGAGACGGTATCACCACTGCTTTTATCGACCGGGATGCTTTCACCGGTAAGGGCGGATTCATTGACGGCCGAAGAACCTTCCAGAACGACTCCGTCGACCGGGATGCTGTCGCCGGGCTTTACGAGAAAGATATCGCCGCTGACGACATCATCGATCGCGACCGTCATTTCCTGACCGTCACGGACGACTGTCGCTTCCTGCGGGGAAAGCTTGATCAGACTCTTTAAGGCGTCGGTCGTTTTGCCTTTGGCGCGCGCCTCGAGCATCTTGCCGACAGTGATCAGAGTTACGATCATGGCAGCAGATTCGAAATAGAATTCCTTCATCAGGCTGTGCAGCGTTTCCGGTTCGCCGGCATGCGTCGTCATCAGCATCAGCACGATGAAGCTGTATAGGAAGGATACCGAGGAGCCCATGGCGACCAGTGTATCCATATTCGGGGACAGATGGAACAGGCTGCGGAAACCGTTGATGAAAAACTTCTGGTTGATCACCATGACGATCCCTGCCAAAAGCATCTCCACAACGCCGATCCCCAGCGGATTATCCTTTAAAAAGGAAGGGGCGGGGAAGCCGAACATGTGGATCCCCATCGATACATACATCAGCACCAGCAGGAAGCCCAGGGAAACGATCAGACGTTTCTTCAGGACCGGTGTCTCCTTGTCTTCAAGAGCCTCTTCTTCCTGACGGGCATTGTTTGCGGAACTGCTTTTCGCACCTTTTAAGGACGCTCCGTAGCCGGCGTTCTCGACGGCTTTGATGATCGCTTTTTCATCGGCTGTTCCCTCGACGCCCATCGAGTTCGTCAGCAGCGAGACCGAGCAGGAAGTCACACCTTCGACGGCACTGACTGCTTTTTCCACTCTGGCGCTGCAGGCGGCGCAGGACATGCCGGTCACATTGTACTGCTTCATGCGTTTACCTCCAGGGAGACCAGTTCATAGCCGGCGTCTTTCACAGTCTGGCGGATCTGTTCTTCCGGGATCTCTTTTTCATAGGACAGTATGGCGCTGCCGTCACGGTAGCTGACTTCCGCGACCAGACCGTCGATCTTGTTCAGACGGTTTTGCAGGCGGTTCTGACAGTTTTCACAGTGCATACCGCTGATCTTTGCCTTCGCGGTATGGATGACAGGACCTTTCGCGGATTTATGTTCTACAAGTATTTTTCCGCCGCCATCTCCTCCACAGCAGCCTCCCTGACCGGAAAGATGCTGGAATGTCCCTCTCAGGGCATACAGGATGATCGCTGCGAGGATGATCAGAACGATGATCGTACCCATAATTTCTCCTTCTAGCGCATCAGACGGCGCATGATATCCGTGAATTCATTGATGCCTTCCTCGTCGTTGTTGCGGATATCCTCAACCACGCAGGAACGGAAATGACTGGTGAGCAGCTCCTTGTTGAAGGCGTCGATCGCCGAGGAGACTGCCAGTGACTGGACCAGAACATCCGTGCAGTAGGCATCGCTTTCGACCATTTTGCGGATCCCCCGGATCTGTCCCTCGATACGGTTCAGACGGTTGATCAGCTTCTTATATTCTTCTTCTGTTCGTTTCTTTGTCTTCTTTGCACAACAGTTTTCTTCCATATTTCTTACCTCGACATCAGTATATACCCATAGGGGGTATAGTACAAGCAGAACACTCTTATGTAAAACAGGGAAGGATGTGGTAGAATAAATTAGTTATTTCAGGAGGGTTTTATTATGCCTTACAATCATAAATCGATTGAGAAAAAATGGCAGAAATACTGGGATGATCACAACACCTTCTACTGTGATACCCGCGATTTCTCAAAACCAAAATATTATGTCCTCGATATGTTCCCGTATCCGTCCGGACAGGGCCTGCATGTCGGCCATCCGGAAGGCTATACGGCGACCGATATCGTTTCCCGTAAAAAGAGGATGGAAGGCTACAACGTCCTGCATCCGATGGGATTTGACGCGTTCGGACTTCCGGCCGAGCAGTACGCCATCAACACCGGCAACCATCCGGAAGGATTCACCAAGCAGAACATTGCTTTCTTCACCAACCAGCTGAAGAACATCGGTTTTTCCTATGACTGGTCGAAGGAGATCTCCACATGTGATCCTTCCTATTACAAATGGACCCAGTACATCTTCAAGCTTCTCTTTGAAGACGGACTCGCCAAATGTGTCGACATGCCGGTCAACTGGTGCGAGGAACTGGGAACGGTCCTCGCCAATGATGAAGTCATCGACGGCAAGAGTGAACGCGGCGGCTATCCGGTCGTCCGCAAGAACATGCGTCAGTGGGTCATCGATATCGTAGCCTACGCAGACCGTCTGCTGGAAGGTCTTGAAACGATCGACTGGCCGGAAAGCACTAAGGAAATGCAGCGCAACTGGATCGGCCGTTCGGTCGGTGCCCAGGTCGATTTCGCGATCGACGGACATGAGGACAAATTCACAGTCTTCACCACCCGCTGCGATACATTATTCGGCGCGACCTACTGTGTTTTCGCTCCGGAACACAAGCTCGTTGAAAAGATCACCACTCCTGAACAGAAGGAAGCCGTCGAAGCCTACGTAAAGGAATGCGCCGGCAAATCCGATCTTGAAAGAACCGAGCTCAATAAGGATAAGACCGGTGTCTTCACCGGTGCCTACGCGGTCAACCCGGTCAACGGCAAGAAGATCCCGATCTGGATCTCCGACTATGTCTTAGCTTCCTACGGTACCGGCGCCATCATGGCGGTCCCGGCACACGATGAGCGTGACTATGAATTCGCGAAGAAATTCGGTCTTGAGATCATTCCGGTCCTCGAGGGCGGAAATGTCGCCGAGGAAGCCTGGACAGGCGACGGCATCCATATCAATTCCGAATTCCTGAACGGTCTTGGTAAGGAAGACGCGATCAACGCGATGATCGAATGGCTGAGTGAGCGCGGTATCGGTCAGAAGAAGGTCAACTACCGTATCCGTGAATGGATCTTCGCGCGTCAGCGTTACTGGGGCGAACCGATCCCGATCGTTCATCTCGATAACGACCGCATGGTCGCTCTGCGCGATGATGAGCTGCCGCTGATCCTGCCGGAACTTGATGACTATAAACCGGCCAACGGCGCTTCTCCGCTGGAGAAGGCCACAGACTGGGTCAATGTCGAAGTCAACGGCGAGAAGGGCAAAAGAGAGACCTCCACGATGCCGGGTTCCGCCGGTTCGAGCTGGTACTTCCTGCGCTATATCGATCCGCACAATGATAAGGAACTCGCAGATAAGGAACTGATCAAGCACTGGATGCCGGTCGACCTGTATGTCGGCGGTCCGGAACACGCAGTCGGTCATCTGCTTTACAGCCGTATGTGGAACAACTACCTCTACGATAAGGGCATTGTTTCCGTGAAGGAACCGTTCCAGAAGCTCGTTCACCAGGGCATGATCCTGGGTGCCAACGGCATCAAGATGGGCAAGCGTTATCCGGAATTCATCGTCGATCCCAACGAGATCGTTGAGACCTACGGCGCGGATACACTGCGCTGCTACGAGATGTTCATGGGACCGCTCG
>JAUNQE010000076.1 GCA_030536365.1 Erysipelotrichaceae bacterium
TGAGCGGAATTGAACCGCCGTGTCCACCTTGGCAAGGTGGCGTTCTACCATTGAACTACATCTGCATTAACTGGCGAAGAAGGAGGGATTTGAACCCTCGCGCCGGAAACCCGACCTAAGGCCTTAGCAGGGCCTCCTCTTCGACCTCTTGAGTACTTCTTCGTGTCGAATGTCGCTGCCAAATATCAGCGCTTTTAAATATTAGCACGGAAGTTTTCTTTTGGCAAGTATTTTTGTGTTATTATTTTTGTATGACAGGAATCGCAACATTTGAAAAGGTCTCTTTTGAACAGTTCCGCAGTGACAGCCGCGACCGGATCGCTGATGTGACTGAGGAAGAGATCGCCCAGGCATACGAAAAAATCGTCCTTCCGCACCGTGCCAGCAAGGCTTCTGCGGGCTATGATTTTGCCACTCCGTACAAAATTGTGATAAATCCGCAAAAATTTGTTGTCATTCCGTCGGGTATTCGTGTTAGAATGAATTACGGATTTGTTCTGGAACTCTATCCGAGGTCTTCACTGGGCATCAAGCGCTCACTGGTCCTGGCCAATACGGTAGGGATCATCGATGCCGATTATTATGAAGCCGACAACGAAGGACATATCCTGATAGCCTTGAGAAATCTGGGGAGCGAGACCGTCGTTCTCGAAAAAGGAGAACGTATCGTTCAGGGCATCTTCAAATCCTACTATCTTGCGGAAGAAGAGGAAGTGACAGGTCAGAGGACCGGCGGACTCGGTAGCAGTGGGAAGTAATGCGCCCATAGCTTAATGGATAAAGTATTTGATTCCGATTCAAAAGACTGTAGGTTCGATTCCTACTGGGCGCGCCATATTTTATGCAGACTTGTGTGAGAGGTTGAAACAACCATCTTGGAAAGGTGGCATACGCCAAAAGCGTATCACAGGTTCGAATCCTGTAGTCTGCGCCATTAAAAACACAGCAGCCCATGGCTGCTTTTTTTCTTTAAAAGTTTAAAAGGAGGAATAAAGATGCTGGGCATCGCAAAGGAAAGTGCCGATAAGATCATGATCATCATGACGATCCTGGTCGTCATGGCGGAACTTCTGTTCACATTTCTGAATACGTTCAGCGGCCGCACCGCGCGCATCCGCCGCTATCTGGCGGAAGGCGGGATCAGCAAGGCAGAACTCGTCCGTGTCGAAAACGGCAAAGCTGTTTACCGTCACGTTTACAAGGAGAAGGAATACACCTTCGAGACAAGAGGGGACAACGCGCCGGAATCGATCGATATCTTCTTTGATCCCAAGGATCCGTCAAAGATCGAAACGGCGTCGATCTCACGCACTGGCCGTATCCTGAAGATCGCGCTGCCGGTACTTCCGGTACTGCTGCTTCTGCTGGTGTATAAAATCATCTACTGATCGAATTCTTTGTTATAATGAATTGTTCATTTGAAAGGAGCAAACCGAAATGAAAACAGTATGGGACAAAATGTCGGATGCAAAAATGAAAAAAGTCATGCGTTTTGCTGAAGACTACAAGGACTTCCTGAACCGCGGCAAGACTGAGCGTGAGCAGGTCAGAGAAAGCATCAAGGAAGCCGAAAAGAAAGGCTACAAGAACCTTTTTGAAACAGAACATCTGAAGGCCGGCGATAAGGTCTATGTCAACAACCGCAATAAATCACTCTGCCTCTTCGTGATCGGCAAGAAGCCGCTGAAGGAAGGCATGAATATCTTAGGCGCGCATATCGATTCCCCGCGTCTTGACATCAAGCAGAACCCGCTTTACGAAGAAAGCGGCATCGCTCTGCTCGATACCCATTACTACGGCGGTATCAAGAAGTACCAGTGGGTCGCGCAGCCTTTAGCTCTGCATGGCGTCGTCTGCAAGAAGGACGGTACAGTCGTAGATATCTGCATCGGCGAAAAGGATGATGATCCGGTCGTTGGTATCAGCGATCTTCTGATCCACCTCGCTCAGGAACAGATGAAGAAACCGGGCGCAACAGTCGTCGAGGGCGAAGACCTCAACATCACTGTCGGTTCACTCCCGCTCAAGGGTAAGAAGGAAAACCCGGTCAAGGAAAACGTCCTGGCTCTTCTGAAAGAGAAATATGACATCGAAGAAGATGATTTCATCTCCGCTGAGATCGAAGTCGTTCCGGCAGGCAAGGCAAGAGACTACGGTCTTGACCGTTCCATGGTCTTTGCTTACGGCCAGGATGACAAGATCTGCGCCTACACATCCCTGATGGCTCTTTTAGACAGCGAAGATGTTCCGGAAAGAACTTCCTGCTGCATCCTCGTCGATAAGGAAGAAGTCGGCTCCCAGGGCAATACCGGCATGCAGTCCGCGTTCTTTGAAAACGCGATCGCTGAGATGCTTGACCGCGCCGGCGAATACAGCGAGCTCAACGTACGTCGCTGCCTCACAAATTCCCGCATGCTTTCAAGCGATGTTTCCGCTGGCTATGATCCGAACTACGCTTCTGTTTTCGAGCCGAAGAACGCTGCTTACTTAGGCAAGGGTATCGTCTTCAATAAATACACAGGCGCCCGCGGCAAGAGCGGCTGCAATGACGCGAACGCGGAATTCATCGGCAAGCTGCGCAATGTCATGGACAAGAACAAAGTCGCTTTCCAGACAGCTGAACTGGGCAAAGTCGATGTCGGCGGCGGCGGAACGATCGCCTACATCCTCGCCAACCTCAACATGGACGTCATCGATGCCGGCATCGCTGTTCAGAACATGCACGCCTGCTATGAAGTCTCTTCCAAAGCAGACCTCTATGAAGGTTATCTCGCATATAAAGCCTTCCTGAAGGACATGGATTAATGGTCGTCAATTACGAAGACGGCATCCTCTCCTCGATCGCGGCTCTGCGCGCACACTACGGCCTTGCCTCCTCCTATGAACCGGATGAGCGTCTGGCCGAGGTGATCGCCGAAAAGAAACCGGAGAAGATCTTTCTGATACTGATCGACGGCATGGGCGCCAACCTGATCAGTAAAAAGCTTCCGGCAGACGCGTTCGTCAACCGCAATATGCTGTATAAGACGGAGACAGTATTTCCTCCGACGACAACAGCCGCAACAACTTCGATCCTCAATGGCAGAGGGCCGAATGAAAACGCCTGGCTGGGCTGGACGATGTATTTTAAGGAACTCGGTGAATCCGTCATTCCTTTCTGGAACGAAGGCAAATACAGCGGCAGAGAGTATCCCGGTTTCATGGAAAGGACACTTCCGGTCCCGCGCATGGAGAAGGAACTTAACGAAGCAGGTTTCTGCGCCAGGACTCTGAATCCGGCTTTCACCGAGGAAGATCCCAAGACGCTGGCAGAAGGCATTGACCGCCTGATCGCCTATTCAAAGGATCAGGAAACGGATTTTGTCTATCTGTACTGGGATAAATACGATTCCCAGATGCATAAGACCGGACCTGATTCCCCGGAATCCGATCAGCTTTTAAGCGATATCAACGCGGAGCTCGAAAGACTGGGACAGGAGATCGCCGAGAACACGATGGTCATCATCATCGCCGACCACGGTCAGGTCCAGATCAACCGCAGCATCAATCTGCGTGACACCGCGCTCGATAAGTATCTGCTTACTCCGCCGACGATCGAACCGCGGGCAATGGCTTTCTATGTAGCCGAGGAAAACCGCGAAGCGTTCGCGAAGGAATTCAAGGAGATGTTTGAGAAGGATTATGTGCTGCTGGACCATAAGCAGGTCCTGGAGACTGGTCTTTTCGGAGCGAAGGAAAACCATCCGCGTTTCGAGGAATTCATCGGAGACTTCCTGGCGATCGCCAAGAGCGATCTGTGCCTTGCCTATGAATACGACGAATCAAAGGTATTCAAGTTCAAAGGCCAGCACGCCGGCATGTGCGCGGATGAGATCTACATCCCGCTCATCGTCTATCAGAAATAAGCATAAGCAACGCTGCGGCGTTGCTTTTTCTTTGGGGAAAAGGCGTTTCTTTCCGTAAACTGAACAAACGTGGTAAAATGATAAAGAATAAGGAGGGCTAACCACATGGGAGTAGGAAGAAAGATCGTTATCGGGACCGCTCTTCTTGCGGGCGCCGCTGCTGTCGCAAGTTCGCTGTATGCCAAGAAAGTGGCTGAAACAAAAGAACCCAGTCACCGCTATGTAACGAAGGCGGAAGCTGCTGAGATCCTTGGCCGTCCGTTCGCGGAACCGACAAAGATGCTCGAAGGCGTCGTGAAGAAGGGCTACCGTCTGTATGAAGATCCGACCATCATCGAGATCGTATATAAAGAAAAAGAGACCGATCAGGGACTCGTGCTGCGGATCTCAGACACCGTATCTGCGGAAGATCTGAATAACGATTATCATCTCTATGAGATCGAGCAGGATCTCGACTATAACGGGCTGGGAATGCGTGTTTTAGGAGATGAGGGATCGGTATCCGATGTGCTCTTCGTCAAGGACGGACTGCAGTATGCGCTGCTGTCTGAGCTGCCGATGAGCATCGCTGCCGCAAAGGCGATCATCGCAAGTTTCGAATAAGAAAAAATGTCCGCTTCCCGGAAATTCCGGAATCGGACATTTATTTTGGCAAAAAAATAAAACGGATCAGTGATCCGTTTTTCTTACAATTGGTGCACCGAACAAGACTTGAACTTGCACGGATTACTCCATACGCCCCTCAAACGTACGCGTCTACCTGTTCCGCCACCGGTGCAATTGCATTATTTATAATAATAACCTTGTTCACAGAAGTCAAGTTGAATATAATATTGGGGTATGGAATTTACGAAAATGATTAACGTGGCAGTCATTGCCCACGTCGATGCCGGAAAAAGCACACTGGTTGACGCTTTCCTCGCACAGTCACATGTTTTTGGTGAACATGAAGAGATCGTGGAGCAAGTCATGGATTCGAACGATCTCGAAAGAGAAAGGGGTATCACCATCTACTCCAAAAACTGTTCGGTCTTTTACAAGGATTACAAGATCAACATCGTTGACACCCCCGGCCACGCAGATTTTTCATCGGAAGTTGAGCGGATCATCAAGACTGTCGATACAGTCATTCTTTTGGTCGACTCCGCTGAAGGACCGATGCCGCAGACCCGTTTCGTTCTGAAAAAATCACTGGAACAGGGACTGAAGCCGATCCTCCTCATCAACAAGATCGACAAGCAGGACTCCCGTGTCAGTGAAGTCATCGATGAAGTTTATGATCTGTTCCTGGATCTGAACGCCAACGATGAACAGCTCGATTTCCCGATCCTGTACGGTATCGCCCGTGACGGCATCGTCCGTTATGAGGTCGAGGATACCAATAACGATATCATCCCGCTTTTCGAGACGATCATCTCCCATGTAGAGCCGTATCCGGATCTGCGCGGTGAACCGCTGAAAATGCAGGTATCCGCTCTGGCATACGACGACTATATCGGACGTATCGGTATCGGCCGTGTTTACGGCGGTATCATCAAAGCCAACGAAAACGTCAAAGTCGTGAATTCCAACGGCAAGAAGGAAAACCGCAAGATTGCCAATCTCTTCAACTATCAGGGTCTGAAGCGTACCGCGATCAATGAAGCGCAGTGCGGTGATATCGTTCTGATCTCCGGTATCGAGAATATCGAGATCGGCGATACCGTCGGCGCTGAAAACGTTGAACCGATGCCACAGATCGCGATCGAAGAGCCGACGATGTCGATGAACTTCATGGTCAACACATCTCCCTTCCAGGGACAGAGCGGCAAATATGTCACTTCCCGCAACATCCGTGAACGTCTTGAGAAGGAACTCGAAGTCAATGTCGGTCTGCGTGTCGAAGAGACCGATTCCACCGATACCTTCAAGGTATCCGGCCGCGGCGAGCTGCATCTTTCGATCCTTCTGGAGAATATGCGCCGTGAAGGCTACGAGATCGGTGTTTCCCGTCCGGAAGTCATCTTCAAGCGTATCGAAGGCCGTCTCTGCGAACCGATCGAGGAAGTCATCTGTTCTGTACCGAATGACTACAGCGGTTCTATTATCAATATGCTGAACCTGCGTAAAGGTCAGATGATCGATATTCAGGACGAAGGCTCCTATACCAAGATCATTTACCACGCGGCAACAAGAAGCCTTCTGGGTTTCCGTTCCGACTTTATCAATACGACCAAGGGTGAAGGCATCCTGGTCCGCCGTTTCATCGAATACGCGCCGTATGTCGGCGAGATCCCGCAGCGTGAGAATGGCGCTCTGATCTCCACCGATACCGGTAAGGCGATGACCTACGCGTTATGGAATATCCAGGACAGAGGCCAGCTGTTCATCTCTCCGCAGACAGAAGTCTACGAAGGCATGATCGTCGGTGTTTCCTCAAAGAACCAGGATATCGAGGTCAACCCGCTTAAGAATAAGAAGATGACGGCTGTCCGTTCCACCGGCAACGATGAAGCGATGAAACTCGTTCCGCCGAAGATCTTCTCTCTGGAAGAAGCGCTTGAATTCATCAATGACGATGAGCTGGTCGAGATCACTCCGGCAGCGATCCGTCTGCGCAAGCGTTATCTGACCAACCTCGACCGCCGCAAACACATGCGTGAGATGCGTTCGGCTGCTGAGGAAGAAGAAAAATAAACACAAAAA
>JAUNQE010000077.1 GCA_030536365.1 Erysipelotrichaceae bacterium
CAACATGCAGGTCCGGGAATTCACGGCGCGCGTTTTCCGAGGCCGAATAGACCGAGGCACCCGCTTCCGAGACGAGGGAGTATTCGACATCCAGATGATATTTGCGGATCAGATCGGCGGTGAACTTTTCGGATTCTCTCGATGCGGTGCCGTTACCGATCGCGATCGTTTTAATGCCGTAGCGGCGGATGAGTTCCAGCATCGTCTTCTCCGCTTCCGCCTTGCGGTTATGGGGTTCGTGGGGATAGATCTTGGCGATCTCCAGAAGCTTTCCGGTCTCATCCAGCACGGCCAGTTTGCAGCCAGTGCGGAATGCCGGGTCAAAACCGAGGATCCTTCTTCCCTTCAAAGGCGCGGTACTTAAAAGCTTTTCGAGGTTCGCGGCGAAGACATCGATCGACTGGGCTGCCGCCTTCTCGCTCAGCTCATTGCGGATCTCCCTTTCCACCGAAGGCAGCGCCAGACGTTTCAGTCCGTCCTCGGCCGCTTCCCGCAGGTAGGAATAGGTCACGCCCATCTTCCCGTTCGTCAGCCGGCGCAGAGCCTCTCTTAAAAAGAATGCCTCATCATAGATGAATCTAACGCTGATGATGTTTTCCTTCTCGGCACGGTTGATCGCCATGATGCGGTGCGGCTGCAGTGTGCGCACCGGTTCGCTGTATTCATAGTATTTCTGATAGACCTTCTTCTCGTCGACCGCGTCTTTTTTCCTGACGGTCTCGATACGTCCGCGCTCAGCGATCGAATTGCGGATCACGGCCCGCAGATCGGCGTCATCGCTGACCATCTCGGCTACGATATCCTCGGCTCCCTGCAGGGCATCCTCACGGTCGGTTACCTCGTCATTCAGATACTTCAAGGCTTCTTTCAGCGGTTCCCCGCTGCGGGGCAGACTTAAAAGGTAGTCGGCAAAGGGCTGCAGGCCCTTCCGCTTCGCTTCCGAAGCTCTTGTCTTTTTCTTCTGCTGGTAGGGACGGTAAAGGTCTTCGATCCGGGAGAGCGTCTGCGCCTGTTCGATGGCGACACGCAGCTCCGGGGTCAGTTTATCCTGGGTCTCGATCAGGCGGAGCACGTCTTCTTTTCTTTTTGCCAGATTCTTCTGATACTCGTAGTGCTCGCTGATATGACGGATCACTTCTTCGTCTAAAGCACCCGTCATTTCCTTACGGTAACGGGCGATAAAAGGTATGGTATTGCCGGCCGCGAGCAGATCGAGGACCGCTTTGACCTGCTGTTCGCGGATCTTCAGCTCGCCGGCTGTCTGTTTAATGATCTCTTCCATGGTTTCTATTGTAGCCGAAGTCCCTTCCCGGAAAAAGAAAAAACGGACAAGCCGTTTCTTCTGTTCAGATATTCTTGATCTCTTCGATATGTTCGAGACAGTCGTTGTAGCCCAGCCAGTAAAGATCACCGAGCTTTTCCAGATCGTTCTCGATCCGTCCGACCCGGACCGGTTTGGACGGGGCATAGCGGTAAAGTCTTCCCTCTTCCGCCAGCTTCTCGATCTCATCGCACTGAGCGTTGTAGTCGATGTTGCTGTGAGCGAGGCTCTTCGCGAATTTCGGGTAGTTGCGGTAGAACCTTTCCGCCTGCACCAGAACTCTGTTCCGCTTGCGGTAAGTGATATCGCGGGTGCGGATAACGACGATCTTCTCATAGCCCTGGTCGATCGCCCACTGATACGGGATCTTGCAGGAGCTTCCGCCGTCGAGATAAGGAACGCCGTCGATCATGACCATCTGGGAGATATAGGGCATCGTTGCCGAAGCCCGGGCAGCCAGGATGACATCGCCGCATTTTCCTTTTTCGAAATAGTCCGCCTCGCCGGTCTCACAGTTCGCGGCGACCGCGATAAAACGCTGCGGGGAGCGGTAGAATCTGGCTTCGTCCAGCGGCTCGATCACGCCGCGCTCATCGGTCAGGAAACCGACATTGACGAGACTGTGGTCACGCAGGATCGCCCTGGCGCCGATATAACGGCTGTCATGGCGGTAAGTCAGATTGATACGGGCGGAACGTCCGATCTGTCCGGAGACATAGTTCAGACCTGCCAGTGCGCCGGCCGAGGTGCCGATCACACAGGAAAAGTTGACGCCGTTCAGCATCAGCGCATCCAGGAAGCCCTGGGTATACAGGCCGCGGAAACCGCCGCCCTCCAGGACCAGGCAGCCCTCTTTTATATCTTCGCTCGCGTGTCCGTTGGGGATCTCATTGATACGGGAATATGGTTTGTTTTCTGTCGCCCGGTTGATCAGCTCGATCGCCTTCGGTTTGACGAGCGGCAGCATTTCGTGTGGTAGTTTTATCTTTTTCATACAGTATACCTGTCTGAAACTATTGTACTTATTTTCCAAAAAAGCGTCATCTTTTTTTGCGCTGCAGGAAGAAGACCGTTCCGATCAGAAGACTGAACAAAGAGATGAAAAGACTCAGTACCCGCAGCGGGGTGCTCACAAAACGGACGGTATAGAGCCCGTCACCGGCAGCATAGAACGCGACCATGCCGTCGACCGGAGTGATCTCCATGGGCACCTTCGCGGAACCGTTGTCATAGGTCACCCGGTAGCCTTTGTAGTAGGTCAGCGGGAGGATGAGCGTTCTTCCGCTTTCTCCGTCCAGTGTGAAAGTAAGAGTGCGGTAATCCCGCTCATAGGGGATATCCAGCTCATTGCCCCAGTTGTCCCGGATTGCTGTCCCGCGGTCACGGAAGTCCGGGGACTGCAGCGGCAGATAATCGCCTCCGGCCAGCTCGACCCGTTTATAGAAAGCGGAATAATAGGGATCGATGATCTTTCCACTGATGATGTCCTCGTAGGTATCCTCTTCCTTCAGGGTAAAGCTGCGCTGCGCGCAGGGATAAAGATGATAAGCTCCTTCCGCCATGAGCAGAACGATCAGGATGACAGTGACCATCTCCTTTTTCGCGAAGAGACGGTCTGCTGCATACGCAGAGACATAGCTCAGCAGGACCAGCGCCAGCATCTCCAGGCGCCAGGGAAACTGCAGGACCGCGAAGATCCCGAGCTTCTGCCACGGGATCCAGTCCCCCGGCAGCAGCAGGAAAACGATCCCGAGCAGGAAAAGACGAAGGATAAAGCCGTTGCGCTCTTTCTTTTTCAGGAACAGACAGGCGAACGGAAAGAAGGTCAGGAACCAGCCGACATTCACCAGCATCGCTTCGTCCAGCGCTAAAGAATGATCACCGAGTCCGAAGACCGTCTTATTGGCGAAGAACTTCCACAGCGGCATCGAGCCCCCACTGAGATCACCGCCCGCGTAATAGCCGACGATGAAAGGCTGGGAAAGCAGCTGCTCGATCAGCGGAAAACTGAAGAATGCCGTGATCAGAAAAGCGAAGAAGGCTGCTGAAAAGAGCTGTCTGAACTGTTCCTTCCTTAAAGACGGCAGATAACTGAGAACGATCAGTAAAGAAAGGACACAGCCCAGCAGGAAACTGAGATTATGGCTCAGCAAAAGCCCGGTGAGCGCGAAACAAAGCGGATAGGAAGCGTAGCGGTCCTTCTCTTCGAGGATCCGGTACAGGCTTTCAACGAGCAGCGGCAGAAAGATCAGAGCCGCGACTTCGCCCAGGGCGGAGCGCACATACACATCGGTGATATGATAATTCGCGAAAAGATAGGCGGCTGCCCCCAGGAACGCGGAAGAGCGTTTTTTAGAGATGCGCAGCGTTCCCTTCAGCATCGTCACTTCCGCGAAAAACGTCATCAGGACGACGGTGAGCTTATAGCTGCGGACCAGTGAGAGACCCTGCAGGTAGAGAAAAGCGGGAAGATAAAGCAGGACATCGCAGTAGAAAAGCGGCGAGGCATAGCCGTAGCCGTTGTTCTTTAAAGGATAAAGCGCCGGGAAAAAGTCATGGTGTTTCAGCGCCTGCGCCAGTCCTTCGATCCGCGAGAGATGAAAGAAGGTATCGTGTTCCAGGCCGAGGTCACTGCGCAGCAGGAACGGTATAGAAAAAGCGACAGTCAGTACTGCCGCAGATAGAACGATAAAAAGAAACGATGAATGCTTACTCTTCCGCAAAGGCACGATGGTAGGACCTCAAAGCCAGCGGAACGAAGATGAGAACGACAAGGATCTCAGCGATCGGATAAGCATACCAGACATAGTCGAGGCCGAAGCGGGCCAGGACATAGGCCGCCGGGATCAGGAAACCGATCTGACGCAGGACCGACTGGACCATACTGGTGAAACCCTGGCCGAAGGACTGGAAGACCGTGATCAGGGTGATCGAGCAGGCAGCCGGGATGAAATGGATCGCGATGACCCGCAGCGTGGTCTCAGCGATCGCTTTCAGCTGATCAGTCATTTCAAAGAAGGACAGCATGACATCCGGAACAAAACGGAACAGCAGTGTCCCCACCAGCATGAAACCGCAGGCGGTCGTCAGGAAGATCGTAACTGTCTTCTTATAGCGTTCCTTATTGCGGGCGCCGTAGTTATAGGACAGGATCGGCAGCGCGCCCTGGTTGAAACCGAAGACCGGCATGAAGACGAAGGACTGCAGCTTGAAATAGATGCTCAAGCTCGTGACCGCGTCTTCCGAAAAGCGGACGAGGACATTGTTCATCAGAGTAGTGGTCAAAGAACCGATCATATTCATGATAGCGCTGGGCAAAGCGACCGTGTAGATATCTTTCAGACGCTGGGCTTCCAGCTTCAGACCTTTGAACTGCAGTTTGACATCGTGCTTGCCTTTTAAGGCAACGACCGTGATGAAGATGCCGGAGAGGATCTGTCCGGCGACCGTCGCGATCGCGGCGCCGGCGATGCCCATGGCCGGGATCCCGAAACGGCCGAAGATGAAGATCGGGTCAAGGATGATATTGGTGACAGCGCCGATCAGCTGGGCAAACATCGGGAAGATCATATTGCCCTGTGCCTGTAAAAGACGCTCAAACAGCAGTGAGAAGAACTGACCGAAAGAGATGACGAGAACGATAAAGAGATACTGGTAACCGAGCTCGATGACTTCCGGGCGCTGGGTAAAGATCGAAAGGAAAGGCTTGCTGACGAAGATGCCGAGGAAGATATTGATCAGCATGTGCAGCAGCGCCAGGATCACCCCGGTCGAAGCGACCGCGTTGGCTTCCTCGTTCCTTCTTTCACCCAGACGTCTGGAGACCAGCGTCGAGACACCGACCGAGGTTCCCATGGCGATCGAAAAGCCGACCATCTGCAGCGGGAAAACAAGACCGATGGCGAACATCGCGTCTGCGGAAAAACGGGAAATATAGATCGAGTCGACGATGTTGTACATCGCCTGGATCAGCATCGAGAACACCGCGGGGATGCCCATCGAGAATAACAGTTTACCTACCGGCCAGTTGGCCATCTTATCAGATCTAGCGCTCATGTCAGTGATTATATCACAATTCCGGACGCCGTTCGTTTATACTTTAGGTATGATCGTCTTAAACGAGGGAACAGCCGAATATATCATCGAAAAATCGCGTTTCATCGCCTTTTTGTGCAGCTGTGAGGATGAGGAAGAGGCAAAGGAGCGTCTGCAGATGTTCCGTAAGGAATACTATGACAGCACCCATGTCTGCTATGCCTGTATCCTCGATGATGTTCGCCGTTCCTCCGATGACGGAGAGCCTTCGGGAACGGCCGGCATCCCGATCCTGAACTATCTCAGTTCCAGAGACCTGAACCACGTGCTCGGAGTCGTTGTCCGCTATTTCGGCGGAGTCAAGCTCGGCACCGGCGGTCTGCACCGGGCTTATACGGCCGCGATCGCCAGCGCTTATGAGAATGCGGAGATCGGTGAGGAGATCGAACGGGATCTCTACCGGATCGCTCTTCCCTATGATCTCGGGGCAAAGGTGCGCAGTCTCCTGGAAAAGGAAGGCTGTCTGCTGGAGACCGATTACGGGGAGGAAGTCATTCTGCGCTTTTTCGATCAGGGGAATATCCGCAGCCGGATCATCTCTCTGACCAAGACGATCGAAGCGGAAAATTGCGGTAAACAGAAAGTCTATAAAAAGGTATAATAAAAGTATGAATGAAGTAACCGGATTTCTGAATCAGATGAACAGTTATATGCCGTATGCCTACGGCGCTGTCGGCATCGCCCTTCTGGTCGCGCTATTCTATCTTCTGAGCGGCCTGCTTTCCTTCGGTCGTTTCCTGAAAGGCTATCTGAAGGAGATCAGTTCCGTCTCCGCCAAGGGAAAACACGCAGCGGAGACTTTCGAAGCGGAAAAGCAGATGCTGAGCAAAAAGTTCGGCGGTCTCGGCAAAGTCATCGCTGTCTTCGCTTTGGCAAGAGTCATCCTGAAAGATTACCAGAGGGAAAAGAATGATCAGAACGTGCCGAAAGCTTCCCTCGTCCGTTCCGCCAGCAAAGCGGTCAGGACGACAGATTATATCCGCAAAGTCCTGCACTAGGCTGAATAAAGAAGAAAACTTCCGCAATGTAGTGCACCCCTAAAGTTGGACTTAAGTATTTAGCTGTAATTGAGATAAG
>JAUNQE010000078.1 GCA_030536365.1 Erysipelotrichaceae bacterium
ACACATGCGTGAGATGCGTTCGGCTGCTGAGGAAGAAGAAAAATAAACACAAAAAATCTGTCGCGATGAAGTGGACCCCTAAAGTTGGACCAACCAATAAGGAATTCACTACATGAGACAGATTTTTCTTTTGGATAAAAATGGAAGTTTATGCTTTTTCTTTCGGTTTGGGATCACGTTTGAACAGGACAGCCACCCGGCTGAGGATCAGATACATCAGGGTGGATTCGACCGGCCAGAGGAGCAGGTTCTTGACGACGCGGCTGGAAGCGTAGAAGATGAAGCCCTTGGAATACAGGAAGGCCATCAGCGCCGAAGTGATCAGCACGTTCATGATCAGCGAGACGACGAACTTGGTGATGAAGCAGCGCTTCAGGGTCGCCTGTTTTTTATACAGCAGGACGCCGTAAAGCAGACCGGCACCCATTTCGACCAGTGCCCATAAGGGATTGTAGGGGCCGGAAGGTTTGATGACGAACTTGACGGTGTCGAGGATGAAACCGCAAATGATGCCGCAGCTCGGTCCGAACAGATGCCCGATCATCGACATGGAAAGATACGAAAAGGAGATCTTCAGCGTCGGCGAGAGCGGGATCGAAAACCAGCTGGTAACGACATTGAGCGCACAAAGCATCGCCATGGTAACGAGGTTTCTGGTAGAACGTAATTCTTTTAATGATTCTTTAAACATGTTACACATCCTTTCTGCAGACAGATACTTCGATTGCTACATAATTGGATTATGTAACAGCGGGAAACTTCAGCGGTACCGCAAGTTGCCTTTTCGTCCGGCCTGATGTATCCCTGCAGGCCGGCACTTAACGCACCGCTAAGTCATCTGTGGCTTCATTATATTCATAAACTCAACCGTTTGTCATCGGTTTTTGCATGATAGAATAGTTTCATGAACAAAGTCGTTTCATTGCTTAACAACAATCTGACCCCTGCCGATCTGAAAGGCCTGGCGGATGGTGTGATCCTGGGATCGCTCTTCTCCAGATACGATGATCTGCACCTGTACAAGGAAGCCCGCGAGAACGGTCTGGAGGTCTATATCTCGATCGATCAGATGATCTACGAAGAGGATCTTGAACTCCTGCGCACATACCTCAGCGTGATCCGCACCAAAGAGGTCGCCGGCGTCTATTTCTCGGATCTTGCCGTGCTGAAGGAAGCCAAAGCGATGGGTATGGAAAATCTTCTGATCTATGATCCGCTGACGCTTCTGACTAATTCCTTGGACACAGCCTTTTTCCTGAAACAGGGCGTGCAGTCCTGTGTTCTGGCAAGAGAACTGACGCTTGAGGAGATCCGGACGATCTGCCGCAACGTGAACGGAAGAGTTGACCTGCAGCTCTTCGGTCCGCTGATCATGGCCATAAGCCGCCGCAAATATCTGCAGTCCTATTTTGATTATGCCGGGATCGCCGCAGACCCCACGGCAAAAGAAGGGTACCGGATCCGTGAAGTGAACCGTGAGGAATGTTACCGGGTCGTTGAAAACGAAAAGGAAAGCATCGTTTATACAGACGATTTCGCTGCTCCATATAATGAATATCTCGCGCTTCTTCCGCTGTGTCAGCGGGTCATCCTCTGCGGTGACAACGTAAACGGGGAAGAACTGCTTCATGTGCTGAAAGACCTGCAGGAACTCAATGATGAGAATGCGGAAGAAAAACGCCGCGCGCTGCAGGAAAGCTTCCCGGAAGAAACATTCACGGAAGCATACCTTTACCGGAAGACGAATCTGAGAAAATGAAGAAATGTGAATTATTAGCGCCCGCCAAGGACCTCCATAAAGCGAAGACAGCGATCCGCTACGGAGCGGATGCGGTCTACATCGGCGGCAAGGAGTATTCCTTAAGAGCCAGGGCATCCAATTTTGAAAGAGAAGACATCGCGGAAGCGGTCGCTTTTGCGCATGAACATCAGGCCAGGTTATACGTCACCGTCAACATCGTCTTCCATGACGAGGACCTTTACGGGATCAAGGAATATCTGCAGTATCTTGAATCCATCGGTGTTGACGCGATCATCATCGAATCCCCGGGACTGGTCCGCATCGCCAAAAAATACGCTCCGAAGCTGGAGTGCCATATCTCCACGCAGCTTTCGGCACTGAACTCCGCATCGGCGGAACTTCTGAAGAGCTGGGGCGCGGACAGAGTTGTTCTCGGCAGGGAACTCAGTTTAGAGGAGATCGAGCAGGTCGCTAAAGATACCGATCTGCCGCTTGAGGTCTTCATTCACGGGGGCATGTGCGCCAACTATTCCGGGCGCTGCACCTTATCCAACTATATGACTTTACGCGATGCCAACCGCGGCGGCTGCGCGCAGTCCTGCCGCTGGCATTATCATCTCTATGACGCGGAGAAGGAACTGTCCGATCCGGACCATCTTTTCTCCATGGGTTCCCGTGATCTGCAGGCGGCTGCCTGGCTGAAGGATCTTCACCGTTTAGGCATTGCCTCGCTCAAGATCGAGGGAAGAATGAAATCCGATTATTATATCGCCACTGTCGTCCGTGCTTACCGGACCATCCTGGATAAACTGGATGCCGGCGAGGAGATCACAGAAGAAGATCTGTCATTCTTTGAGAATGAGCTCAATAAGGCGGAGAACCGCCCGTTTGCCTGCGGTTTCCTGGATGGAAACATGGATAAGGATAAGCAGCTCTACGAAGAGGCCGCGAACGTCCGTCACGATTATGTCGGCTATGTCCGGGAATACGATCCTTTCAACGGACTTGTCCGTATCGAGACCCGCAATCCTTTTGCGGTCGGAGACACACTGGAAGTCTTCGGCCCGCATAAACCAAACCGCCGTTTTGTTCTGACAGACATGTTCAGCGAAGACTGGGATCCGCTCGAGGAAAGCCATACGCCGATGCGTACAATGTGGCTTTTGATCCCCTTTGAGACCGAAGAACATGATATGGTGAGGCTCGTAAAATGATCATCAGCGGTATGATCAGTGTAAAAGCGGCGATCGAAAACAAGCGCCGCGATGTCGAACGGGTCTGGCTCGTGAGCGGGAAGGAAAGCCGCGAAACGAATTATCTGAAAAAGATCTGCAAGCAGACAAAGACAGAGCTTTTGCGTCTGCCTGCGGAAGAGATGAAGGAACGTTTCGGCAACGGGACAGGCGGTGTTGCCGCCGAAGTCTCGCAGCGCCGCAGCGATCCGTTTGAACAGCTTCTGAAGCAGGATGTCCTGTTTCTGATCGACGGGGTCGAAGACCCGTACAATTTCGGTTACTGTCTGCGCACGCTCTGCGCGTTCGGATTCAAAGGGATCCTTACCGGGACCCGCGATTACAAGGATTCCGAAGCGACAGTGCTCCGCTCTTCAGCCGGTGCCTACGAGAAGATCAGCCTTTACGCAGGCGAGGATCTGGAGCAGAGACTGCGCCAGCTGAAAGCGAAAGGCTATCATCTTTATGCCTTACAGCGTTCCGATTCCTCGGCGGATCTTTTTACCGAGGGCTTTCCGGGCAAGGTTTGCTTCGTCCTGGGAGGGGAGAAACGCGGGATCAAGGCCGAGATCCTGAAGACATGCGACAAGGAGATCTTCATCCCTTACGGTTCTGATTTCCGCAATGCGCTGAATCTTGTCAGCGCGGTCGCGGTCGTCAGCGGAACGGTTTTCCAAAGGAGGAACTATGCTCACTTCACTAAGTAATAAAAGAGTCAAGGAATGGGCAAAGCTCCGCCAGAAGAAATACCGCAGCGAAGAAGTCCTTTATACCGGCAAGGCGCTTGACGCTGCTTTAACTGCCGGACTGATCGATACTCTGCTATATATAGGAGAGCAGACTTTTGCTCTCGCTGACACGGAAGAAGTGACGCCGGAGATCATGGAAAAGATCAGCGGACATGTGGATATCCAAAAACTCGGTATCGGCCGCAAGCTGCCGGAAAAACAGGCGGAGGGAAGACGTATCCTGATGCTGGACAGTCTGCAGGATCCTTTGAATATCGGTACGATCGCCCGCACAGCTGTGCTCTTTGGCTTTGATTCGCTCATCCTCTCACCGGAATGCGCTGACCTGTATCATGAGAAGGCGCTGGAAGCCGCCGGCGACAGTTATTTCCGTCTGGCGGTCTCGCATGGGGAACTGACGCAGGAGATCCGGAGACTGAAGGAGTCGGGTTACGCGGTATACGCGACCGGACTCAGCACGAATACGGTACCGCTTCCTGAGATCGAGGCAGAAGAAAAAATGGCCTTCGTTGTCGGAAACGAAGGCTCAGGAGTCACAAAAGCAGTGATGGATGCCGCAGACAGGACGGTCAAGATCCCGATGCAGAATATCGATTCACTCAACGTCGCGATCGCCGCGACGCTGGTGATGTATCATTTTCAGTAACGGGTCCGGAAGAAGTGCTCGTAGTAGTTAACTTCTTCTTCGTTGATGACTGTATCTGTTATGTAGATAAAACGCAGAGGCGAGGTCGCTTCCGCGATCGCCGCTTTGATCGCTTCCTCGTCCCCTTGGAAATAGACTTCGACCGTGCCGTCGCTGAGATTCTCGACGCTGCCGGACAGATCATATTTTTTAGCCAGTTCGGAGATGGTGTAGCGGAAGCCGACACCCTGGACATCTCCTTTGAAAATAATATGGAATCTCTTCATGGTTTCAGTTTAGCATAATTTGCAGGAGGTAAAAAAACATGCGCGGTGAAAAAGCAATGACATTCACCTTTACGATCTTTGCCGTCATTGGACTGATCTTTGCGATCTTCGGCATCATCCTCGGTCTGGTGCTTCGGGAAGTCCTGTTCATGCTGCCGTACACCCTGACCGGACTGATCTTCTTCAGTATCGGCATGATCGCACTGGTGCGGATGGGCAGACAGAAAAAAGAACGGGAACGGCTTTACCGCGAGGGTTACGCAGTCACGCTGCCGGTGCTCCGTACCGGGATCGACACTACCTTATCGGTCAACGGGGAGAATCCTTTCCAGCTGACCTGCGAAGACCGTGATCCCACAGACAACACCGTGCGCCGTTATACGAGTCAGAAGCTCTGGTTCGATCCCTTTCTTTTAATGGCGGAGCTCGGTATCAATGAATTAAATGTCTATATCGACCGGAACGATCCGGAGAAATATGTGGTCGATGTCCGTCAGCTGATCGAAGAGAATGAAAAAAGAAGTCACTGACTTCTTTTTTTGTCAGAAACACTTTTTGACATGTTCCTTTGAACAGGTGCTGAAATCCGGACAGCGGTAGCAGAGCTCGTTGCTGCAGCGTCCCTCGTTCAGGATATCGCGGATATTCTGCAGAGTCGTATCGGCGATATTCGTCAGCGCTTCCTGTGTCAGGAAGGCCTGGTGGGACGTTACGATCACGTTCGGCATGGAGATGAGCCTTGCCAGGATCTCGTCATCCATGATGTGACCGGACAGGTCGTTGAAGAAGACATCCGATTCTTCTTCATATACATCTAAACAGGCTGCGCCGATCTTGCGTTCCTTAATGCCTTCAAGCAGGCTTTCGGCATCGATCAGAGCGCCGCGGGAAGTATTGATGATCACAACTCCCGGTTTCATCTTACGGATCGTTTCGCGGTTGACCATATGTCTTGTCTCGGTCGTCAGCGGACAGTGGAAGGAAAGGATATCGCTTCTTTCCCAGATCTCTTCCAGTGAAACATATTCAATGTCGCTGTTCTGATCCGGGTATTTGTCATAAGCGATGACATTCATTCCGAAGCCTCTGCAGATATTGATAAATACCTTTCCGATCTTGCCGGTACCGACAACACCGACTGTTTTCCCGTGCAGATCGAATCCGGTAAGACCGGTCAGGGAGAAGTTGAAGTCTCTTGTACGAATATAGGATTTATGGATACGGCGGATCGAAGTCAGAAGCAGCGCGATCGTATGTTCGGCTACCGCGTAGGGGGAATAGGCCGGGACACGGACCAGATGGATCTTCTTATAAGCGTATTCTATGTCGACATTGTTGTAGCCGGCGCAGCGCAACGCGATCAAGCGGATGCCGTAATCATAGAGACGGTCAATGACCTCTTTATTAATGTCGTCGTTAACAAAGACGCAGACAACGTCAGCGCCTTCCGCCAGGCGGACAGTGTCGCTGTTCAGTCTGGTCTCGAAGAAACGGTATTCGAATTCGGAATTTTTATCAGCTTTATTAAAAGAAGTGATGTCATATTCTTTTGCATCAAAGAATGCGATCTTGATTTTATTCATTTTTTTGGTACCTCTCTTTCATTTACAATTTGATAATAATATCACAAAGTAGGGAATGCAAGAGATATGCTCCTGGACAGGGAAGGGGGAGAAAATCCACTGTTTATGCATACTTTCGAAGGGTCTCCCAAAAGAGGAAAAAGAAGAGGTTTGCGACCGGAAAAGTTGAGTAAATGAATCAGAAAAAATTTTTTTAAAAAAATTTAAAAAATCTATTGACATCCCATTCCCGGCTTGATAGAATAACAAA
>JAUNQE010000026.1 GCA_030536365.1 Erysipelotrichaceae bacterium
GTTAAGTCCTTCTGGTACTCATTGTACCAGAGGGTTTCTTAACAGCCCCTTTTTTATTGCCGAAAGAAAAAGACCGTCATCTCTTGAAGGATGACGGTCTTTGATTGTGTGCTTATGCAGTTTACTGTTCTCTCGCGCCTGCAGCAAGCGGCTGTCTGTCCGCCAGCATCAGGAAGACGAATCCCAGCAGGAAGAAGATCGAGATACTCGCGACTGCGATATTGATCGTACCGCCGGCGAGCTTAACGGCAGCGATGACTGCGGATCCCAGGAAGGAAGCGCCCTTGGCGAAGATATCGTAGATACCGAAGTATTCACCGGAGTTAGCCGGCGGGATGATCTTTGAGAAGTAACTTCTGGAAAGCGACTGGATCGAACCCTGGAAGCAGCCGACGCCGAATGCCAGGATACCGAAATCGAGCAGGTTCTTCAGTGTGAGCGCGTAGATACATACAAAGAAGTAACCGACGATGCAGATCAGGATCAGCGTGACTGTGCGGTATTTCTTGGACAGTCTTGCGAAGACCAGCGAACCGGCGAAGGCGACGACCTGTGTTGCCAGCAGGAAGACGACCTGGCCGACTGTCGGAAGACCAAGGTCTGTGCCGATATTGATACAGTTATCAATGATCGTGCCGACACCGTCGATATACATAAAGAAAGCGATCAGGAAGAGCAGGACTTTTTTATCCTGTGTGGCAATCCTCTTCAGAGTGCCGAAGATCTTGCTGAATACTCTGGCAACATCGCCTTTATGCGCTTCAACGTAGTTCACCTGCTTGTAGTTCTTGATCAGAGGGACAGTGACGATCAGCCACCAGATACCGGTGATCGCGAAACCGATGATACGGCCGACTTTCGGAGAGAAGAACATCAGGTCTTCGCTCAGTCCGCCGGAGAGGATGTAAGCGACCATCGCCAGAATGAACGGGATACAGGAACCGATATAGCCCCAGGCATAACCGTAGGAGGATACTTCATCCATCCGGTCTTCCGTCGTGACGTCATTCAGCATCGAGTCATAGAATGTCAGGGATACGGAATAGAAGATCTTGGAAAAGACGAAGATAACGATGAAGACCACCCATGATGTGGCGAAACCGTTCAGGATACATCCGCCGACCCCGAGGCCGACAGCAGTCGTGAAGAAGATCTTCTTCATATCCTTATGGTCGGCGATCGCGCCGCAGATCGGTCCCATCAGGGCAACGACGACCGTAACGATCGAGATCGCGATCGAATAATAAGCGGTGGCTCTGTCGCCGTTGATCTGTCCCGAAGCTGTGCCGATCGCGAGCTGTTTGAACCAGATCGGGATCAGCGAGCATGCCAGCATCGTAAATGCAGAGTTGCCAACATCGTAGAGGACCCAGGCTTTTTCGGTCTTTGTCAGATTTTTAAACAAAACAGTAAACCCCCTTTAGCTTTAATCTTGTGCTTTCGCTTCGTAATGCAGTTCTTCTTCGGTGCTCAGAAGCGGTATTTCCTTGTAGTCTTCCTTCGGTCCGAAATTATGACGGAAGTAAGGAACGAGTTCAGCCTCGTCGTTCAGATAGGCAAACATGTTTTCCGCCAGCGACGGGAAGTGTTCCGCGGCTTTGGCGAAATACTTATCAAGACGCATATTGGAAGTGATGCATCTGCTGTCTGTTTCCTTCGACATCATCAGGTCGATATAGCTCTGGATCTTCAGAGTCTTCATCCCGGTCGTGAGGAACCAGCGTTTGAAATTGGTGTTGTCCTTGAGAAGATTCAGATAGAAGACCTGATCTTTCGTTGTTTTGAGGATCTCGTTTTCGCCCCAGCGGTCATACAGATGCGCGATCACAGCGGCGTTGAAATTCGTCGGATGCAGCGAAGTGGTCACTTTTGTCTTGATCGGATCATGACCGTCTTTAACGAGAAGATGGCGGTCATACTGCGATTCGATCTTATTGTGGGCAGGTCCCTCTTCCTCAGATTTATGATCGATGTATCCGTGGCAGTAGGAATCTAACGTGAAATGCGCCAGGAAGCCCAGCAGATAAGCCAGCGACGCTTCTTTATTGGAAGCGGAAGCATAATTCTTCTTGAACATCTCAAGGTGCTCTCTCATTGGAGTGTTATGCATCCATGTTCCGTAACGGTTCACTTCGTTTGGTTTGAGGCAATTATAGTAAAAAAAGATGTCAGGACCGTGGACACCGATATCATAAAGATCGCGGTACCGGTCGACAGTTTCCCGGAGATTTTCCGGCAGCTTCTTCATGGCGACTTCACCAAATCGCCAGTGAGCATAGGTTGTAGGCATTGTAGAGTCTCCTTGATGCGGTCAGACGGCAGAGCCGTCTCATTATCTTTATTATAATAGATATTTGTTCGCTGTTTGCGCTTTCATTAACAAAACAGTTAAAAAAGACGGCATAACATGCTGTCTCATTCCTTATCGTGAAGGTAGTCAAGTACCTTGAACACATCTCCGTCCATCGCGCAGAATTCCGCGCGCAGAGTACCTGTTACTTCCGGCGAGATCGGCTGGTGGATATAGATCCCGGAGAACCCTGCAGCATACGCGCCCTGCATATCGGCCAGCCAGTCGTTTCCGATCATCAGCGTCTCCTCCGGCGCGATCCCGCACTCCCGGATCAGGATCTCAAAAAACTTCGGAGAAGGCTTGCAGCAGCCCCGGTCACTGCTTAAAAAGATCTTTTCAAACTGTTCATCCAGACCGCTGAGCGCAAGCTCCTTCATCGTGAAACAGCGCTGCGCGTTGCTTAAAAGGAAAAGACGGCAGCCCTGCTCATGCAGGAACGCGAGCAGCTCTTTCACTCCCGGATAGACCCCGAAACGCAGAAGCGAGGAAAGACGGAAATGTTCCGCCGTCTGAGCGATCAGCCTTTCGGAAGGAAGGATGCCCTTTTGCCGGTATAAAGCGGAAAACACATTGCGCAGATCGATCTCGGGGTAATGCGGATCGGCAGCCTTCTTTTTCTCCTTTTCAGCAAGCGAAAGGTAGGACTTCTGTATTTCCTTCGCGGTATACACAGCCCCTTCTTTTCGGTAGGATTGTGCGACTTTTTCCCAGAAAGCCGGGTCTTTCTCGTCCGTGCGGATATCGATGAGCGTTCCGTACAGATCAAAGACGATATTCCTGTATTTCATCCAAACAAATTATATCCAAAGACTTTTGGAAGATGGTACTATGTTTAAGTAAAACGGTGGTATTTGATTATGAAAAAGATCTTCAGAAATATTCTCCTGACAGTATTCGTTCTTCTGCTGGCAGCCTATGCCGGCGGTGTTTTCTTTTTCGGCTCGCACTTCCTGCCGAAAACGAGCATCAACGGAACGGATGTTTCCTTTATGAATGTTGAGGCAGCCGATGCGGCTGTTTCCGCAGTCGATCCTGTTCTGAAGATCACGCAGAAGGAAAAAGACGGCAAAGACCCGGTAAGCGAGGAGATCCACATCAACGATCTCGCCGCCGAACCGCTGGTATACCACACAGAAGATCTGCTTCCGGAACAGAACCGCTACACCTGGTTCCTGTCCCTTTTCCAGCCGAACGAACTCGTATGTAAACAGATCACCGGAAAAAGCGATGCCAAGAAGATCCAGGACACCGTCAGAAAACTGTACTGCCTTCAGCAGCAGAACATCGTCGCTCCGGTCGACGCGCATATCGAGCTGCAGAACGGCGATCCGGCGATCGTCAAGGAAAACGACGGCTGTCAGATCTCCGAGGAACAGGTCGTAAAATCGGTCACCGATGCCTTTGACCGTTATCTCAAGGGAGAGACCGTCGATACCATCGATCTCAGCGAACTGTACGAGAAGGCAAAGGTCAAAGAGAACGATCCGGATCTTATCCGTCAGCTCGATGAACTGAAAACGATCGCAAACAAAAAGATCACGATCGTGATCTCTGAAGATACAAGCGTTACGCTCGAAGGCAAGCAGATGAAAGATCTGCTTCTGCTGGAGAACGGTTTCTATGTCGTCAATGAGGACGCGATGGCCGATTATGCCGCGTCGCTGACTTCCAAGTACAACGTATCTGACAGCGAGTATATCGACCGCGGAGCATTGAAAAACAGCCTGCGGGACGCGCTTCTCTCATCCGGAGACAGCACCGTCAAGGCGAAATGGGTCACCGTGACCAACAAGCTCGTTGAAGTCGATATCTCTGAGCAGACACTCTGGTATTACGAGAACGGGGAACTGATCTTCTCCTCCCCTGTCGTCACCGGCAACTATAACTTCGGCACCGGCACACCGACCGGCACCTATTATGTCCGCCGTATGAAAAGCCCGAACACATTACGCGGTGCGGATTATGTCGAATATGTCGATTACTGGATCGGCTGGGACAACGACGGCGGCCACCTTTTAGGCTTCCATGACGCTTCCTGGCGCAACGGTCAGTTCGGCGGCGACATCTGGCTGACCGATCCTTCGCACGGCTGTGTCAATATGCCGACCGACAAGGCGGCGCAGCTCTACAATTCCGTTGAGATCGGCACGGAAGTCTACATCCACGATTAGGATCTGTTATTTCTTCCGGAAGTATTTTACGATCCCGAAAACACCGACGAGGACCACAGCGACGATCGCAAAGATCCCACCGCCGGTAACCACTTCCGTGACCGGATCCGGGGCGACATCGAAGAATACAGGCAGACGGATCAGATTTAAAAAGAATAATTCCATAGTATACCTCCCAGGATCGCAAAGCAGTTCAGTAAAACTGACAACAGCAGAGCGTTCCTTTTTTGTGAAAGACAGTGCCGGTAGATCCAAGCCTCCGCAAGAATGATCAGAGGCTCCAGCAAGAGATAGATAACGAGATTCGTCTTATGAACAGACAGACGGGAATACAGGATCGCCGCTGTCAGCGACAGCAGCGGGTTGGTTATAAGATTTACCAGAAACACGAGCAGAAGATCCTTGCCGCGGACGCGGAGAACTGTGGCCAGGCCGCACTCGAAGACAAGCGTCAGCAAAAGAGGCTTCAGAAAGAACATCTCAGGATCTCCTCCTGCAGGCAAGAAGCAGCAGAACGAGCGACAGCAGAGAGCCGACCGTTCCGGCAGGGAACGGAGGCAGCTTGCCGGTAAGACCGAAAAGGACCGGCAGATAACCGATGAACAGCGCGAAGGTCAGGATCCCGAAAGCCAGCCCCGGCGCTCCGGGCATTTTTTTCGCGAGCAGGTAAAGCGTCAGCGGCATCGTCATATTGAAGAAGAACAGTGCCGGGATACCAAAGACAGCGCGGTCGCCGAAAACATACAGGACAGCCGAAAGCAGAAGCGAGACGATGACGGTTTTACGCATTCCGGTAAAATGCGACAGGAATCCGCCCGCGCTTTTTCCGCAGGCCAGCGCAAGCGTGCTTAACAGCGTCAGGAAGGTTCCCTGTTTCCAGGAGAAGGAGATCGCCATTCCGGCGAAGGAACGGAGCATTACAACCAGGAAGCAGAGCAGAAGCACCGGCGCCAGGCCGTCTGCCTCTGATCTCTGTTCCGCGGTTTCCGCGCTGAGTTTCTCACGCAAACGATAGAGCAGAAGAAACAGGAGCAGCATCAGTGCGGCAACGATTCCCCACAACATACTGAAATACTTTCCTTTCAGCAGCATTCCGATCGCAAGACCGATCGCTCCCGGGGCGACGAAAACACCGAGCCCCTGGCCGTCAAACTTTGAATAGTCATCCTCACGTATCGTCAGTACACCGCCGCCGACATGAAACAGCGCGTTGCCGATCCCCAGGATCACCGGGGAGACAAGCGCCCCTATAGCGGTCAGCAGGATTCCGGACAGCGTAAAGAATAAAGACGGTTCCTGTTTTTTCTCCGCACGCTGTGTCAGGCTGTCGAGAAGCGCTCCCAGAGGCATCTGCAGGGCGAAAGCGCAGAAGTTGTATACAAAGAAGAGGTCCGCGGAACGGCCGAAAAAACGCCCGAAAAGCGCAAATGCGCAAAGGAAATCCACGCCCATATGCATCAACGACAATAAGCCGATCGCGGTCCTGCTCGAATGATTCTCTGTCATATACAGTCTTTCCTCAATTTCATGATATTCCCGTTAACGGCAGCGCGCAATCTGTTTAGGGATGTGGAGAATTGACAGTTTCCGGGTGATTACCTACTTTTTTCGCAGAATGGTATAATATAGACGGTATGCCATTTAGAAATAGATTATCGAGAAGATCACGTCTGGAGAAAAACAAGCGTCATTTCAGCCGTAAAAAAGTCGACTATTACAAGTATGTCAAAGACTTTTACCTGGAAGACGGTCTTGCCTATATATCCTGCAATGTAAAAGATTACTATGATATCATCGACTCCCGTTCCGTCGAAGGTTACGAATGGCTGGACGAGAGTTTTGCCTGGTTCATTGAAAGCAACGCTTTCTACATCCCGATCGAATATCCGATCGTTCTGGAGATCTGCGGAAAGAAATTCACGCAGGAGCAGCAGGACACGATCATCGAAACGATCGGTGACTATTATGAACTGAAGCTCGGTGATAAGCAGATGGATCTCAGCCGCAACACCTACCGTATCCTAACGATCCTGCTGTTCTCGATCATTGCCGTCATCTTTTCCATGTTTATCCGCGGGCTGCGGGGCGAGACGATGGCATTCGAGCTTTCACTGATCATGGTCTGGTTCTTCGTATGGGAACTGCCGGATCTTCTGATCTTCGAAAGACAGGAGCTCAAGGAAGAGAAAACATATGCCGCCCAGCTCGCCAGTATCATCGTCAAGTTCAAGGAAGAGTTCGTGGACGAGCCTGTCGATGAGGAAGAAAAGAAAGAGATCTACGAGATCCTCGAACAGAAGTAGCAAAGACAAAGACCGTATCTTTTGAGACGGTCTTTTTTCATCATATAAGGAGGAATACTTATGAAGGGCATCCAAACAGCTGTCAAAAATGTGCGTATTTTCCGCAACGGAGCCATTGTCCGCCGGCAGGGAAAAGCGGAGCTTTCAGCGGGCGATAACCAGCTTCTGATCGCCGGCGCGAGCGGATCCGCCGATTTCAATACCGTCCGCCTGTACTTCCCGGCCGGGATCCGCATGTCCGATCTGCGCTTTACCTATCCGAAAGATGAGGATAAGGAATCCACTGCTGTTCAGGAAGAGATCGAGGAACTGGAAAAAGCGATCGAAACCTACGAACTGCAGATCCAGCTCTGGAAAGAGAATGGCGTTTTCACCAGCCGTCAGGATCTCGATACACAGCAGATCGAGAATTACATCGGCGAACTGCCGGAGCGCCTGAGCGCCCTCCGCAAAAAGATCACTGAGACAAAACATGCGCTCACAAAACTCAGGAAACGTCTGGACGACCTGAGCCGGAAAGAAGATGACCCGCTGCTCTCGGTCAGGGTCTGCAGCGAACAGGAAATGACCTGTGATTTTGAGTATGTATACCACGAAAACAATGCCGGCTGGCAGCCGGTCAACGAAGTCCATGCCGATCCCGGACAGCCCGTCGTTTTAAAATCCCGTGCCAGGATCTCCCAGAACACCGGAGAGGAATGGAAGGATGTCGCAATCGCTCTTTTGAGCGGGAATCCCTCCGCCTACAGCGATCTTCCGGAACTGGGTCCCCTTTACCTGCGTATCCGCACTAATACCAGGGTATCGGCGCCGCGGATGATGATGGCAAACGGTGCCGCGACAGCGAAGCTCACCAAGATGGAGCTGCTGGATGACGCGGCGGAAGCAAGTGACGAACTCTGTGAGGCGGACACGGAAGAAGCAGCGGTCAGCACCGAGGAAACGATGACAGAATACGTGCTCCCGGGAACAAAGACCATCCCCTGTTCCGAGGGAACGATGGCAGATCTGCAGTCTTACACACTGCCGTGTGAATACGAGATCGTCGCTGTCCCGAAAATGGATATCCGCGCCTATATGACCGCAAAGATCAAGACCGAAGATCTGCCGGCCAGCTTTAACGGCAGGACCGAGCTCTACCTGAAGGACGTCTACGCCGGAAGCACCTATCTTGCCCCGGATTCGACGAAGAAGGAATTCGTCTTCTCTCTGGGCAGAGAGGAAGCGATCCAGGTCTCCCGGACCGAAAAGAAGAGAAAGACTTCCGAAGCCATGCTGATGAATTCCAAGAACACGGAATACAGCTATGAGCTGAAGATCACCAACGGCAAAGACAGTGAACAGACGGTGATCGTCCGTGACCAGATCCCGGTATCCCAGGACAAGACGATCACGGTCGAACTTCTTGAATCCAACGGTGCCGAAAAAGACGAAAAGGACGGCATGCTGACATGGAAACTGCAGCTTGCGCCGAAGGAGACCAAGACTCTGACCCTTTCCTACAAGGTGACCTGGCCGAAAGGCAAGAACATCTCGGAGACCACAGTCGGAAACAGATTCTGTCCGGCATGCGGCGCCCGTGTATCCGGCAGCTTCTGCCCGGAATGCGGCACTCCCATTGGCTGAGAAATAACTTACATTCAAAAACAGAATAAAGGCGCCGACCGGCGCCTTTCTGCTGCGGAAAAGTTAACGATCTTATTTTCTCATTCTGGCATCGAGAAAATCGTTGATATCGTCATTGATGTTGTTGTTCATCAGGATCTCGAGGTCCTTGCGCAGATCTCCCGCGCTGACCGGGAATCCGCGGTCGATCCAGTCAAGGATCGTTCCGTTAAATGCGTATTTGTAGAAGTGGGTGATGAAGGTCAGATCTTCTTCACTGATCCGGCGGCCCCTGGATTCCTGCTTTACATAGTTGTAGATGATATGCTCCAGGTTGCGGTCGAATAAGGCAACAACCTGATCGCGGCCTGTGGAATGAAGAACGTTTACCAGCATTTTGCGGTGCTGCAGGATGCTGTTGAGCAGGACTCCGATACCGTCCTGCCAGCGTTCTTCCTTGGCGGCTTTGGCGAAGGAAGAGGAGATATCATTCGTGAAGATCCAGTCAAGCAGTGTGTAGATATCACTGAAATGATAATAGAAGGTCATCCGGCTGATCCCGCAGCCCTGCGAGATATCCGAGATCGTGATCTTCTGAAAAGGCTTCTCCTCAAGCAGCTTCTGAAATGATAAGGAAATAGCCTGCTTTGTTTTATCTGCATTCATAATTTCAAATTACCGAAATCCCTTACATCTGTCAAGGAGGAAGATTGTGTAAAACGAAACAAAAAGAGGCGTTAAGCCTCTTCCTTGTTCGGTGTGTATTTAACGATGATATGACGCTTTTTACCTTCACCCTCAGAGACGGTGGAGATGTTCTTGAATTCGCCGAGATACTGATGAATGACCTTGCGTTCATCATTCGGCATCGGATCAAGATGAGCGTCCATATGCGTATTCCGTACTTCCTTCGCAACTCTGGCAGCGATGCTCTTGAGCTTGCGGTAGCGGTCTTCGCGGTAGTTGTTGACATCAACATTGATGCGGATGTGTTTCTTGTACTGGCTTGTGCGGAAATAGGAATTGACCGCAGCCTTTACGACATTGGAGATCGCTCTCAGTGTCTGACCGTTACGGCCGATGATGATCGCATTGTTCTCGGCATCAAGGATGATGTTGTATGTATCTTCCGGCTGAAGAACGATCTCGATGGATACGGCCTGATCAAGATCGGTGAAGTAGGAACCGAGATAGTCGAAGATGAAATCCTTAACATCCTGACGGTTGTATGCTTCGATCGTTACGGAATTACCGATTCCCAGGAAGTGTTTTTCTTCCCCGGTCACGGAATATGTTAATTCCTCAACGGCGCAGTCTTTATCTTTGGCAGCTGCATTTAATGCATCTTCCAGTGTTTTTCCAGAGTATTCCTTCATATTAGTTTTCTCCCTGCTTCGCAATGATAGAATCGATCAGCACATTTTTCAGGATCATCGTTAAACTGGAGACAAGGTAATAGAGCGACATGGCAGTCGGCCAGTTCAGCATGAGGAAGCCGATAAAGACGACCATAACGATCATCGAGGTCATCATGTTGTTCTGTCCTTCCGGTTTGCGGTATGTACGGAAGTGCTTCTCAGCTTCGATCTTAGCTCTTCTCTCGGACAGCCAGGTCGGAACCTTCATGGAGAGAAGCTGAACCAGGATCATCAGAATGAAGAGTACAGCGTAGCCATACTGTCCGGATGCGACACCCGCCCTCGGAGTAACTTCCAGTTTCATGCCGGCGAAGGTACCTTCAGCAACGGCAGCAGCTCTCTGAACTGCGTTATACATTGCGATCAGGATCGGGAACTGCAGGAACATGGAGAAAATGGATCCGAACGGATGAACATCATATTTCTTGTAAACAGCGTTCATTTCGTTCTGCATCTTCATCATGGAGTTGCGGTCATCGCGTCCTTCGTATTTCTTCTGGATCCTCTGGAGCTCCGGCTGGATGACCTGCATCTTCTGCGCGCCGATGCTGGATTTCCAGGTAAGCGCCAGGACGATGAGGTTGATAACGACGGTTACGATAACGATGCCTAAACCGACTCCGGTATAGGGAACCATGAAGTTGATGAATTTAGCGAGCGGGAAAATGAAGATCGCCGAGAAGATTCCCTCATCATTTAAAATGGATGAAAAGGTCGTCTCGTTTGTGATCTTCAGAATATTTCCGTTTTCATCCATCGGACGTGCACAACCACTCAGAAGAAGCAAGGCAGCAACGATTCCGATAAGTAGTAAAAGTTTCTTTTTATTCATGTCTTACCTCTAACTATACTTTCCTATTCTAACTGTTTTAAGACTCTTTTCCAAGTCTTTCTTATTGTCCGCATAGCTTTTGCGGAGATAGCCATCTTTCACGACAATGACCAGATCCAGCGGGTATTCATCCAGGTCGATACATTCCCTGACCTGCATACGCAGCTGACGCTTGATCTTATTGCGGACGACCGCGTTTCCCCTCTTCTTGGAAACACTGATCCCGACCCGGGCGTGTTCCAGTTTTTTCTTTCTGTAATAGACCAGAAAAGAAAAGTTAGAGAAGCGTTTACGTTCCCCGATGATCTCGCTGAATTCTTCGTTTTTTCGAATCCGGTACTCTTTTTTCATACGAATCCAATTGAAAATAAAAAGTCACTTACCGTGACTTTTTTACGCCGACAAGACCTTTCTGCCCTTTGCGCGACGTCTCGCAAGAACCTTGCGACCGCCAACGGTTTTCATGCGGGCTCTGAAACCAGCAACGTTCTGGTGTTTGCGCTTGCTCGGTTGATACGTTCTTTTCATAATACAGCGCACCTCTTTTTCTATTAACCGATATCCCCATAATTCTAAAAGATGATGATGAATTTTGTCAATAGCTTAGACCCCTTAAAACGGATAAATCGGTTCTCCTTTATAAAAGAGGATATTCAACAGCGGTGTGCTGCGATCCTTAACTACAGGACCTGGGACAGGAAGGCGGCCGTACGCGGATTCTTGGGATGATCGAAAACTTCTTCCGGTGTTCCTTCTTCGGCGATCACGCCGCCGTCAATATAGATCACCCGGTCACTTGCCTTCTTCGCGAAACCCATCTCATGGGTAACGATGATGCAGGTCATGCCGGATTCCGTCAGACGTTCGATAACTTCCAGAACGCCTTTTACCATTTCCGGGTCAAGCGCGGAAGTCGGCTCGTCAAACAGCATGACTTCCGGTTCCATCGCCATCGCTCTGACGATCGCCAGACGCTGTTTCTGTCCGCCGGAAAGCTTGCGCGGGTATTCCTTTGCCTTGTCTTCAAGACCGACTGTCTTGAGGAGCTTCATGGCCTGTTCTTCCGCTTCCGCTTTGGGGACTTTCTTTTCCAGGATCGGAGTGATCGTGATGTTGTCAAGAACAGTCAGATGCGGGAATACATTGAACTGCTGGAAGACCATGCCGATCTTCTGACGGTGTTTGTCGAGATTCGTATCTGTCGCGGAAAGTTCTTCTCCTTTAAAGAAGACTTTGCCTTTGGTGGGTTCTTCCAGAAGGTTCAGGCAGCGCAGAAAGGTGGATTTGCCGCCGCCGGAAGGACCGATGATCGATACGACCTCGCCTTTATAGATCTTTTCATTTATCCCTTTCAGGACTTCGAGTTTGCCGAAATATTTATGCAGATCGACGACCTCGATGATTACTTCTCTTTTATCAGTCACTTACACTCAACCTCTTTTCCATCATGCCTACGAGCTTTGAGAGCACCATGGTGCAAAGCAGATAGATCGCCGCGATGATGAACAGCGGCTGCCAGGTAAGGAATTTGTTGGCAAGCAATGTTCTGGTGTACATCAGCTCATACAACATGAATGTGCCCGCCAGAGAGGTCTCCTTGATCATGGCGATATATTCGTTGGCCAGTGCCGGCAGGATATTCTTGATCGCTTGCGGCAGGATGATCTTCTGCATGCAATGCATCGATGTCATACCCAGACTTCTTGCGGCTTCAGTCTGGCCTTTGTCTACGGCGTTGATGCCGCTGCGGAAGATCTCGGAGACATAAGCGCTCGAGTTCAGGATCAGCGAAAGAATGACGCACTGTTCCTTCTCGAGAAAGGACAGTGACTCAAAAGCCAGCGGCACAAAGAAGTATGCAATGTACATCTGTACCAGAAGCGGCGTGCCTCTTAAGACATTGACGTAGACCGAGCAGATGAATCTGATGATCTTGTTTTTGGAAAGCGAACACATCGCAACGATCGCGCCCAGGACGCTCCCGAAGAAGACGGCGATCGCTGCGTATTTAAGCGTTCCCAGAAGGCCGTTCAGAAACATCGGCCAGTATTGAAGAAATACCTCGATGACTCCCGGACCCATGGATTACTCCTCGCCGTCGATCATCCCGGTCTCGTCGAGAGCCTGCTGGTACATTCCATCGTAGATCGCGTTCTCGTTAACGAAGGTCAGGATCTGGTTCATGACTTCGATGATGCTTGTCTCGCCTTTCTTAGCGCCGACGACTGTGCCTTCGTAAGCGCCATACATGGAAAGATCGAATTCAAGCGGAGACTTGGACAGAGTTCCGCCGGACTGCTCCGCATACTGTCTTGCTACAGAACAGGAAGTTGCCAGAGCTTCGACTTTTTTTGTGCTCAGGTTCAGGATCGCCTGGTCAAAACCGCTGACGAGTTCGAGAACGGCATTGGGCATCTGGTCTTCGACATACATCTGATGCAGTGAGCCTGCCTGTGCGGCGACCATTTGTCCGTCAAAATCCTCAAAGGAATCGTATTTTTCAAGGTCTTCTGTTCTGACCATCAGACAATGGCAGGAAGAACCGGCAGTGGAGCTGTGATATCCGATCGAAAGCTCAAAGTTCTCCGCTCTGTCTTTCTTCCATCCGAAACCGGCCATTGCCAGATCAGCCTTGCCGGTATCAACAGCAGTCAGGACTGCGCCGAAATCCATGGTTTCGATCTGCAGCTTTACGTCGAGGATATCCGCGATGTATTTTGCCAGGAAGAGTTCAGAACCGGATAAGGTCTTGCCGTCATCGGCAACGTATTCATATGGCGGGTTGTCCGGAGCCGTCGCGACAACGAGAACGCCTTTATCCAGGACATCTTTCAGAACGCCTTCCGCGTTACTGAGATCGATCTCCGGTTTTGCGATCTTTGTTGAATCGTAATCAAAAGCGCTGGTGACAGTGTTTTTGGGAGCGGTGCTGTTGCAGCCGGCAAGCATCAGCATCAGGACAGTTAATAAGATTGCAGTCAGTTTGATCTTTTTCATTTTCTTCATCCTCTTTTATATATATGGCTATAGGCAGATCTCTTTTTCAGCCTCTCCGGCTTTGATCTGCGAGACGGAAACTTTGATACAGGATTTCTCTTCGGCTTTTACGATCCATTTGAGTTCCTTACGTGATTTTGCGGAATGGGAGTCGACGACTTCACCATAGAAGACGCGGGTCGCTGCCTGGGAATAACCTTCCAGGCTTTCGATCTCCGTGATCTCTTTTCCGGAAAGCAATGTCGCTCCCTCGATCCTGACCTTGACCGGTTCAGCGCATTTCATCTTGAAAGCCTTGTTGGTAAGGTTCGTTGACAGGTACGCGTTATTGCCGATCACGCAGCAGATCTCATAGGTGTTATCGTACAGCTTCTTTGCTTCGAGCTTCGTGATCTCGATCTTGGGAAGTGCTTTCGCGAAGCGGATCATGAAGCGGGCGATATTTTCGCAGACTTCGCACAGCATGTCTCCCGGGGGATTCTGCTGGGTGAATTTATAGTTGTAACCGCCGATCTCGACTTTTCCGAAGACCGGATGATCGAATTCGGACCATGGATGCCAGGCTTCCGGGCAGTGTTCCTTGATCCATTTCACATAGGCGGAGAAGCGGTCGACCTTGATGTCGAGTCCACCGCTGATGCGGGCTGTCATATCTTCCGGCATGCCGACCTTATTGGCGAGGTCCCAGAGTTCCACGGTATAAGCCGGGATGCCCATCGTTTCGTAGCACCAGTCATCCAGTGCTCCGGAAGAATAGTTTTCGGTATCTGCCAGGAAGGCATCGAAGATATTGACTGTCGGATAACCGGTCTCCTGAGTACCCATGGCGCCGATCTCCTTGAAGAGCTTCATATCTCCGGGATCCGCTTTCGATTCGCTCATCGTTCCTGGCGGATACAGGATCATGCCTGCTGTTGTATGCATCGCCGCCACACCGCCGATATTCGGATGCGCCAGGATAAACTGCGCCTGCGCCTTTACTTCGGGGAAAGACAGCGGATATTCACCGGCTCCGGGTTCACGTCCGTCCGGATACCAGCCAAACGGGAAGTTCCGGTTGAAGTTCATGCCCCAGTGCATCTTGCGCTGTTTGAGATTGACCTGATCGTCATAGGGCTGGAATTCGCCTTCGGGATAACAGGAGTAGAAATCCCCTTCTCTCTCATCCGGCTGACGCGGAAGCAGACGGTCGGGATCTTCGGGGTCAAGCTTCCAGACACCGTAGGGATCCTTGAATCGCATCATCCGGATCACACCATCTTTATCGATATCTTCCGGGCTGATCCCGCCTTCGACTTCCTTCCAGTCACGGTCGGCCGAGTACATGAAGGCCGGCGTGCTGAGATACGCTTCTGCGCCGTCCGGCGAGATCCTCGGCAGGACATACAGTGCCTCGGTATCAAGCAGCTTGGTGATATTCGGATCGCTGCCGTAATTCGTAAGCAGATAGTCGACCAGATACATGCATACCATGGAAGCCGTTACTTCCCCGGCATGGATGTTGCCGTCCACATACAGAGCCGGCTTGCTGATATCCTTCCCGGTCTTCTGATTGGTCAGGATGACTGCGTATTCTTCTAAGCCCTTCTCTGTTACGCAGATCGTCTGAACTTCGCACAGATCCGGGTATTGTCGGGCAAAATGCTCGAGATCCTTTTTGATTTCTTCGTGCAGATAATAGTGATCATAGGCGAATGTCGTTTTCATCTTTGCCCTCCTTCTTGAAATAAAAAACCGTCTCCCAAAGGAGACGGTGAAATAACCGCGGTACCACTCCGATTGCCGGCTTTGCCGGCCACCTCGATCCCTTAACGCAGGTTCACGGATACTCCTACTGTCTTTCAGAATACCTTCTCCCGAATGCGCTTCACCGTTCTCTGACTTTACCGGACTTCCACTCTGTTCCGGCTCGCTGGAAAGCATAGGACAGCTACTCTTTCGTTCATCGAATTTAATAACAATAAAATAATGTAAATATTTCAGAAAGTCAACAACTAATTTACATTTTTTATGTAAATATTTCACTCTTTTTCCATCCATATAAAAACCGGCCGATCTTGCGATCCAGCCGGTCATTATCGGATTTGACGGATCCGTTATTCGCGGATCATTTCTTTCAGCTTCTGGTTGATCACCCGGGAAAGATAGGTGCTTGAGGATCCCAGGTCAAGGGAGATACCTTCACGTGTTTCCGTCAAACGGCGTGCGCCGATCTCAGAGATCTTGTCGAAATCAACAGCTTCCAGATCCTTCAGACGCAGGTTCAGACGGAAGAGCGAGGAACTGGCCGCGATGACATTTTCCTTGCCGCCGACAGCGCTGAACAGGCTTTCGGTGAACGTATCTGTCTTACCGCTCTTTGCCAGGTCAAAGGATAAATAACGGTAGTAGATCACTGTTGCCGCAAACATGACCAGCGCAGCAACCAGACCGATCGCGAGGATCGCCATTACCGTATCGTAAAGCTGCGGATTGCGGATGTTGATGATGTAATCCGGGAAAGATCCGGGCAGCGCGACGCGGGTATCTGTACCGCTGAAGGAGAAGCCGAGATAAACTCCGCGGCTGCTCATGAAAGCGAAGACAGCAGCGACGACCAGAAGATAAACCACCAAAAGCAGCGGGGATGTGAACAGAAGCAGATATTCGAGCGGCAGCGGGTTGCCTGCAGCGATCGTGACCGCAGTCGCGCCGATCAGGAACAGGATCTTTCTGCGTCTTTCAGCGATATCGGTGATCGAGAAGAACAGGCCAAGATAGATCGCAGGAAGAATGAAGATATTGATCGCGTAGTATGGTGTGATGAAACGTCCGCAGCCGGCATAGGTACCGGAGGCTTCCGTGATATAGGACCAGATATTGACATCACCGACGATGTTCTGACCGGCAATGCTCTGATAGGTTCCGCCCTGGCTGCCGAACCAGAAAGGCGTGCGGATCAGATTCGGGAGGCCGGCCATGGAAAGGGTACGGTCCAGAATGCCGTAGAGCGCCATATTCCCCGGGTCATTCAGGTTCGCTGCGATGCGGGTGATACCCGCTGACAGGAACGAATACAGCATCGGATACAGGCAGGCAACAGCAAAGCCAAGCAGACCGCAGATCACCATGTTGTAGATCGCGGCAACGGTGTCCTTGTTCAGAAGTCCGAACAGGCTGTAGCTTGAACGGTTGCGGGAACGGATATAGCTGTAACGTGTCGCCAGTCCGACGATAAAGGCGCCGAACAGTCCGGTATCCAGCGGATAACGGACCCCGGTCGTCGAGATCGGAAGTGAACTCGCATCAAAACTGATGCCGAAAAGCGAAGTAAAACACTGCGCCGGATACGGATCAGTGGAGAAGATCATGGTCACGGAATGAAAGACCAGATAGCCGATCAGACCGATCGCGATGGGAACGCCGCTGTTTGCCCGTTTTGCGCAGAGATTGCTCAAAAAGAAGAGCGGCAGCAGACGGATGATCACTTCACCGCATTTAAGACAAAGCTCTGCTATGATCAGCAGATACGTGTTGTTGAATGTGTAAAAAATATTGACACTGTCGTTTTGAATGAGAAAGCCAAAGGCCATCATAACAAAGCCGATACAGGCGATCCGGATCGGCAGCTGACAGTTTTCGTAAAGGATATTCCATTTCTTCATACTAACCTTAAGTATATAATGAATGATTTTTAAATGCCATATTCAGCGAAGCAGCTTCATGGCCTTCGCGGCTTGGGAATGCTGCAGTTTTCGCGGGATCTGATACAGTTTTCCGTCCTTGATCAGATTTGCGCCGGTCTGGTGAAAATGAAACGGAACTCCGGCGTCTTTACACTGTTTCGCGATCCGGCGGACCCATTCGAAATCAAGCGGACGGGCATTTTCGCCGCTCTCCCCTCCCAGCGAAACGGCATCCAGCTGCCCGATATACGGGGTCAGATCCATTTCTTCCAGCATCGGTTCAAGTATGATCTCCTTGCGGTAGAGATCCAGGGAAAGATACAGTTCCATCCGCTCCTGCAGACGTTTCTGGTTCTCGCAGGTGCAGCAGATCGTCAGATTCGGGTATTCCCGGACATCGATCAGCGGGATCCTTTCCGGTCTTTTGGTGATGCAGTAAAAACGGCAGTCTTCCCGTTCCTTGATAAAGCCAAGCACTTCCTTACGCCATTCGTCCGCTTCCTCGATAAAGAAATCGCTTGAAAAGCACATCATGAAAAGCGTTCCCGAAGGATATTTATAGCTTCCGTCCCGCTTCCGCTGAACGGGCATGGTAAAGGCAGACGTCCTTGTGACGATATTCGAATCTTTTCCGATGCTCTGATCGCGGCGGTAGACATAACAGTTCAGACAGCCTTCGCTCTTTTTGTGACATCCGTGCCAGCAGTTGTACATTATTTCCATTCAATTAATAGGATATAATTATTTTGAGGAAGATGACTCATGAAAAAGAGAATTTTAAGCATTATTGCGATCATTTGTCTCGCAATGACCTTTACCGCAGCACCGGTCAAAGCGGATGTAGGGCCAAAGCCCTCTGTTCGTATCCGTTTTGAGAACGAGCCGGGAGAACCATACTATGTCACTCTGCTTTCAGATCAGAGCACCTACGGGCCCTGGTCAGCAGGAGGCGACGGTTCATCAATCATAACCACCCTTAAAAAGGGTGGTTTGCTCTAAGGCTATAAGCCTTTGTGA
>JAUNQE010000117.1 GCA_030536365.1 Erysipelotrichaceae bacterium
CTTCGCAGGGTGGCTGTTTCTATGCCTCAGGCTCAGGAGCCTAAGAACAGCCTGTTTATAACACTCTGCACCTTTACTCTTGAATAAAAGAAGGATCATCCTGTAAGGTTGTGAGTATCATCCCGGCAAGATGAGATACCGCAATCAAAAGGAGACCCTTCATTATGCAGTATATCCGACCTGAGGCTGACGGACAACTCAAATTTGCAGAATCCACGGACTTTTTGATGATCCCGTGCTGCCTGTACGGCTTTCATAATACCAAGACCACTGTTCATGAAGCGGTATCCGGCAGGACCGTTTTCTGCTATCACGGTACGCTGGACGTCCCTCCGGAGGAAACGGTCTGTCCGCGGTGCGGCGCAAGGATGCATGTTAACCAGCATCCGGAGATCTCTCTGTGGCACCTTTGCATCGGAGGAAACCTTACCCGGGTCGCGTTTCCTCATAACCAGTTCCGGTGTCCGGAATGCGGTGAAACGCATTCCCAGTTCATCTCTTTCAAAGCGGACGGGCACCGGATCACCGAGGAACTGTATCAGTACGCCCGTGACCTCCTGGCTCATGGGACGTATACACTCAAGCAGGTCTCCGAGATCACCGGCCTTGGAAAGAACGTCGTCAAGGCGATCGATAAAAAGCGCCTGCAGGATGAGTATACGATCGACGGCAGGACGCTGCGTAAGCCGGAGCATAAAGCAAGATTTCTCGGCATCGACGAATTCAAGCTGCACAACGGGCATCGCTATGCCACGCACATCATCGACATGGAGCGAGGCCATGTCCTCTGGATCGGCCACGGAAAGAAAAAGCAGGTCGTCTACGATTTCATCGATCATGTCGGTATGGAGTGGATGGAGGGCGTAGAGGCTGTCGCCTGCGATATGAACTCTGATTTCCAGGAGGCTTTTGAAGAACGCTGCGAATGGATCCAGCCGGTATTCGACTACTTCCACATCGTAAAGAACTTCAACGATAAGGTCGTCAGCGAAGTCCGTCGTGATGAACAGAGAAGGCTCAGCAAAGAAGGAAACATCGAAGCGGCCAGGGCTCTCAAGCGTACCAAATATATACTTACATCCAGCCGCATGACCTTGAAGCGGAAGGATCAGGAAGCGGCTGATGGCAAAGTATTGTCAAAGGGCAGTGATCTCTTCAACAAGGAAGAGGTCGTCCGGAAGTCCGGATATGAAGCAAAGTATGACGCTCTCCTTGCGGAGAACGAACTCCTGTTCACGCTGGATCTCATCAAGGAGAAGCTCAGCGAAGCATACCGGCAGACAGGTGAGCCGGCCATGGCGGAGATGATGACAGATATCATAGACATCTGCTCTGCCACGGGAAACAGTCACCTGCAGTGGTTCAGCCGTTTGATTGAGAACCACTTTGAAGGGATCATCGCCCATGCGACCTACCGGATCTCCGCCGGAAAGATCGAGGGGCTGAACAACAAGATCAAAACGCTCAGACGCCAGGGCTATGGTTATCCGGATGATGAATACTTCTTCCTGAAGATCTTCGACATCAGCCGGAGAAGCTACGATCGGAACCCTTCGTCACACAGAAAAAGTGATTGAGCCTTCATTTATGAAAAGAAAAGTTATTGCAATACTGACTGCCGCTGCCTTTACGGCCGCTTTATTCGCAGGATGCGGAA
>JAUNQE010000079.1 GCA_030536365.1 Erysipelotrichaceae bacterium
AGAACATTCGAGATAAGAATAAGAAAACGAGCCGAGGCTCGTTTTCTTTTGCTTAATATTATTTCAGTTTGGCAGCGGTATCGGCTGTCAGTTTTGTCAGTTCGCTGATCTTCATCTTCTTGAGACCGCGGACATAGGTATCGAGATCGTCGCCGAAAGGTCTGGACCAGTATTCCGGAATGCATTCTCTGCCGTAGATCGTACCGATGATCGTCATGATCTGCGCGGCATTGCAGTCAACGTCCTGGCCGCAGCCTCCGCAGTAAGTGATCGTCTTGGTGAAGTCCCCTTCTCCGAACCAGAGAGCGACGATCTCAGCGCAGGCATTCGGATACGCGTGGATCCAGTTGTATTTGATGTACTTCTCTTCACACGGTTTCCAGGCGCTGTAGTAATCATCATGGGTCTTGCACTGTTCAAGTGCGAAGCGGATGACACTGCCGTATTCGCTGTCCGCCGGGATCAGATTGACACAGGTCTTGATGATCTTGCGGATATCCGTTTCATAGTATGCCATCGAGACCATCAGGGCATTGAAGACCTCGCCCAGGATACCGTTCCAGTCATGGGAGATCGAAGCATCCTTCCAGGCGCATTCCGCCGCGGCCCTGAGGTCACCGGGGAAGAGCTGTCCGCAGATCGCGCCGCGCATCTGGGCGCCGATCCACTCATTGAAGGGATTATGGAAACGTCCGGATTCCGGCGGCAGGATGCCGAGCTTCAGGTTGTTGAGCGCCCATTCCTCCGCGCTCCAGCCCATCGGGATACGGGCGACCCATTCGTCCGCGATATTCTTGGCGGTCGTCTCTTTTCCGAACTCGTTATAAGCCAGAAGCAGAGCGATCTCATAGGTGATATCGTCGTTATAGGTATTCGGCTTGCGGATATAGCGGTCAACTTCTCCGTAGCGTTCCTTGATCGCGTCACCGGTATAGCCTTCGATGCAGGTGCCGTAAGCACCGCCGATGATCTGTGAGAGCCAGCCGGCATAGGTACGGTCATAATAGGTCTCATCGATCGCGACATCGACTTTCTCCGGGAAAGCGACGGCTTCGGCATATTCCTCGAAGCAGTCATAGAAATGCTGCTTCCAGTAGGGACTTTCATTATCTTTCTTGGCGCGGTAGCAGGCATTGAAGACTTCGTATGCCAGCTTATGCAGTTTCACCATGTCTCCTTCTTCATAGACGCGGAAGCCCTCTTCGATCAGTTCCATGCCATTCTCGACCTTGAAACCCTTGTTTTCGGTCGCCTGAACGGCGGCTAAACAGATCGATTCATGAGCGCGGCTGCCCGGCACCTGGGAATGCCAGTGCATCTTCGTCAGCGCGTCCTGCGCCATCTCGGGACCGTTGGCTTCTTCCTCCCAGATCGTCTCATTATCATTCTCTTCATAGCAGGGACTGCCGCTCTGCAGGATCTCAAGTGATTTTTCCCAAGCTTTCATTGTATTTGATCTCCTTTATACAATTCTACTTTAGCAGATTCTTTCCCTTGAAAGAAGAACGACTTCTTTTGGGCGGAAAGAGGCAATGATGGTATGATGGAACTGACGAAAACAGGAGAAAAACCATATGAAATACGATTTCCCGAAACTCGATCTGCACCTGCATCTCGACGGCTCCTTCCGCATTGAAACGGTCTGGGAGCTCGCGCAGCAGCAGAACGTGCAGATGCCTGCTGAAACTCTGGAAGCCTACAAACAGTTTCTTTACGACTGCAGCAACGCCGAATCGGTCAACGACTATCTGAAGATGTTTGATGCGCCGATCGCAGTCATGCAGGATAAGACATCCCTCAGCCGGGTCACCTACGAACTGATCGAAGATCTGGCAAAACAGGGTCTGGCGTATGCCGAGATCCGCTTCGCTCCCCAGCTGCATACCGTTCACGGTATGAGCCAGGCGGAAGCAGTCGAAGCGGTCCTTGACGGACGTGAAAGAGCGCTGGCGGACTATCCGCAGATCAGGATCGGCATCCTCACCTGCATGATGTCTGTCGGTATGCCTGATGTGAACTGGAAGCAGAACGAGGAGACGATCGAAGTCTGCAGGCAATATCTCGGAAAAGGCGTCGTCGGTATCGACTTTGCCGGTGCTGAGGGGATCGTTCCGTTAAAAGAATATAAAGCCTTATTCGACAAGATCAATGAATACGGTATCCCGGCGACCTGCCATGCCGGTGATTCCCAGGACTGGCGCACGGTCGAGGACGCGATGTCTTTCGGTGTCACCCGTATCGGCCACGGCCATCATATCTATGAGAACCCGGCGCTGTGCCGTGAGGCGATCGAAAGAGGCATCACTCTTGAGATCTGTCCGACCTCCAATATCCAGTGCAAGACCCGTTCCTCCTTCCCCTTCCATCCGGCTGAGAACCTTTTCGCCAGCGGTATGGAGATCACGATCAACACCGATAATATGACTCTGGCCAGAACGACTCTGGATGACGAATATGACCACTGTCTGAAGGAGATGGGCTTTGAATACAATGACCTGATCCTCATGAATATGAATTCCGTCATGGCTTCCTTCATGAAGGAAGAGGAAAAGACCGAACTCCTGCAGAAGCTCATCAACTGCCTGAAGGAGGATGAAGAATGAAACAGCCGCATATCCAGCTGGATGGAAGTGTACAGGCAAAGTGTGCGCTGATGCCCGGTGATCCCAAACGGGTCGATGTCATCGCTTCTTTGCTGGAGGATCCGCAGGAGCTGACCTTCAACCGTGAATACCGTTCGCTCGTCGGTACCTATAAAGGCATGCGGGTCATCGGTATCTCGACCGGTATGGGCGGTTCCTCTGTCTCGATCGCGGTCGAGGAACTGAAAAAGATCGGCGTCGATACGATGATGCGTATCGGCTCTGCCGGCGCCATGCAGAACGGGATCGGTCTCGGAGATCTTATCTTATGCGAAGGCGCGGTCCGTGATGACGGCGCTTCCCACGCCTATGTCAAAGGGATCTATCCGGCCGTTCCGGATTACCGGCTGATGAATCACTGCGCGGATGCCGCGAAGGAGATGGGCTTCCCCTACCACACCGGCATCGTGCTCTCTCACGAATCCTTCTATATCGATGACGATCTCGAACAATGTGAAGCCTGGTCAAAGAAAGGTGTTCTCGCCAGCGACTTTGAGACAGCTTCCCTGTTCACGGTCGGCCGTCTGCGCGGCGTGCATACCGCCTCGATCCTGAACAACGTCGTTCTCTGGGGCGAAGACTCCGCCGAGAGCGTCGGCGATTACCAGGGCGGCGCTTCCCTTACCGCTGAGGGCGAGAAACGGGAGATCCAGGTAGCGCTCGAGGCAATGTACCGTCTGCAGAAAGAACTCGGACGCTAACAGAAAAAAGAGAGCAGTCACTGCTCTCGTAAAATGAATTCATAATTGCAAACGGCATGACATTTCATGCCGTTTTTTATTCCGTAAGATCGATCTGCTGTTCCTGATAGAGAGGATTTGTCAGAAGCTCAGGCCGTTCACCGGTGAAGGCCTTCGCGGCATTCTCATCTCCCTGCAGCTGCCACATGAGCCAGGCGGTCACATAACCGTCGGCGCTGTAAAGCATCTCTCCATGTTCATAGCCGATCTTCCGGGCCATGACTTTCGGAGTATTCAGCTTGTCGTACATGGTATGCATCGCTTCGGTAGGAATGACGGTGCTCATTTCAAAATCCCCCTCTGTTCCCGCCAGCATGAGAACGGGGATATCGACTTTTGTAAGATCATAGTGCCAGCTAAGGCTCTTCGCCAGTTCTTCGTGGGCCGGAGAAAGCGGAACGGCGGTCTTATACATTGAACTGTGCGCATGTTCCGTGATCGCGTTGAATACACCGGCACCACCCTGAGAATGACCGACTGCACCGATATTTTCGAGATCAAGCTTTTGATAGAAGATGCTATCCTGTGTTTCGTTCTGGGCGAGCAGAAAGGAGAGCGAAGCTTCAGCCGCGACACCGTCCCAGGCTTCCTCTTCCTCGGTACCGATCGTGATGAAGCCCCAGGAGGCAAAGTGTTTGAACTGCTCCTTGTATTTGGACGCCCGGACGCCGGTCCCGTTCAGAACGACGAGCACCGGATAGGTGCGGTCACTGTTCGAAAGCTCTTTAGGATACCAGACTTCATATTTTTTAAAATCCTCATCGGTTTTCTTTTCAAAATAAGTCGTCTCAAATGGACCGTTTTTCAGATAGGTCTTTTCGATCTCGCCGCCGGTCTCTGTTGTTTCCGTGTAACCCTTCGGGACAGCGGGAGTCGTCGCTCCCTTTATAAACAAGGCAGCGATCAGGCCGACGATGACCAGAAGAATGATCGCTATGACTTTCAATATTGTTTTCATGCCGTACCTCCTGTTTCGGGATGTTTCTCTTAGTGGTTCCGGAAAAAATGTAGCATAAAAAAGAGGTCATATACAATCTTCTGCGCGGGCAGAAGAAAAGCCATGCTCGGCATGGCTTGTTATGTTAGGCTTCTTCTTCGTCTTCTTCGACGTTATGGTAGATCTCCTGAACATCGTCGACTTCATCGAGCAGGTTCAGCAGACGGTTCCACAGCATCTTGTCGTCATCGGCAGTCAGCTTGACCATTTCACGCGGGACCATCTTCAGTCCGCAGGTCTCGAATTCAACATTCGGGATCAGTTCTTCGATCGCTTCCTGCGCGTTGTGGAGATCGGTCGGGTCTGTGTAAACACGGACATAACCTTCTTCACTGCTGACGTCAGCGACGTTGACATCCTTTTCCAGTAATGTGTCGAGGATCTTTTCCTCGTCATCGTACGGGAATGTCAGGACACCGTAGTTATCGTAGTTGAAGGAGACACTTCCCTTGACGCCCAGTTTGCATCTGGACTTGTTGAAGCACTGGTTCATCGCAGCGACTGTACGGTTGGTGTTGTCCGTCAGACAGTCGATGATGATGGTAGCAGCGCCCGGTCCGAAACCTTCGTAACGCAGGGAGTCGTAGTTTTCACTTGCGCCGCCCTTTGCCTTTTCGATCGCGCGGTTGATGACATCTGTCGGGACCTGGTTTGCTTTCGCTTCCTTGATCTTCTGCTTTAAGGCCAGGTTCATTTCCGGATCCGGAACACCGTTCTTCGCGGCGATGTAAAGTTCCTTTCCGTATCTTGAATATAATTTCGATTTGATCGCAGCCGTTTTCGCCATGGAGGCCGCTCTTACTTCATGTGCTCTTCCCATAAAAAATTCACCTCGTTACTGATTTTAACACAAGCCCTTTACTGATAAAAGACTTAATTCTCCTCGGGAACAGCCGGGATCTCGGTACCGCCCGCATGGCGGACATTCAGGATCTTGACGCTGTCTTCCCCGAAAAGCGCGCGCATTCCGGCCGCGTAGCTTTCAAGCATCTTCTCCGGAACGAAGGCCTGGATCGTTCCGCCGAGACCGCCGCCATGAACACGGGTGACACCCTGACCGCCAAGCAGTTCCTCGCTGCGCATGATCGCAAGGGCATAATCCTGGGAAACGCTCTGCGAAGGAACGAAGACGTTCTGCAGATAACGATAGGAGGATAGTCCGGACTCGCGGATGCAGCTGAGAAGTCCCTCACAGTCCTTCTCTTCGACGCATTTCCGGGCACGGGCAACACGGTCGTTCTCGGTGAAGAAGTGGTAGGCGCGCAATAAGGCACGGTCGTTCTTCAGCTCTTTTTTCAGCTGCGGAAGCTTGGCGGCGAATTCCGCCTCGCTCGTTCTGGAGAGCACTTCGCAGCCCAGAGCCTTGGCGACCATCTTCATCTCGGCCGGCATCTTGCCGTACTCATCCGAAAGCTGGGAATGATCCGCCTTGGAGTCGGTCAGCACGAGCTCATAGCCGTAATCGCCGAAATCAAAATCGAGTTTCTCGACCTTGGGATCTTCAGCATCGTAGAAATCGATATAGACGAGACCGCCGCAGGAGATGGCGCACTGATCCATCAGACCGCAGGGTTTTCCGAAGAAACGGTTCTCCGCTTTCTGGGCGATCCGGGCGATGGTGACCGGATCGATCTTTCCGTCATTGTATAAATGGTTGATGATCTCACCGACCAGGATCTCAAAAGAGGCCGAGGAAGAGATCCCGGAACCCGGGAGCACTTCGGAGGTCACAGCCGCGTCAAAGCCGCCGCTCTGATATCCTTCTTCCTTAAAGATCACCGCCATGCCGCGGATCAGGCTTTCGGTCGTATTCTTTTCCTCTGCCTTGATCGCTGTTTCGGTCAGATCGACCGGCGCGATCGCGAAGCCTTCGGAATCGATACGGATCAGAGGCTTATC
>JAUNQE010000027.1 GCA_030536365.1 Erysipelotrichaceae bacterium
GGGCCTCGTGATCAGCTGCGAGACTGAGTAAAACAAAAATCCTTTCCGAGGAGAAGGGCGGAAAGGATTTTTTTATTTATGGCAAGAAAGATCAGTATTCGAGGTTGTGCTGGTCTTCCAGAGAGAAGATGTGGGCATTGCTGCCGTCAAAGCTGAGATGGATCTCTTCGCCCATGTGGTTTTCCTGGTCGTCACTGCGGGGGACGATAACGATCGCGTCTTTGCCTTTGATCGTCATATGCAGGTGACTGGAGGAACCCATCAGTTCGGTGACATCGATCTTACCGGGGATACCAGTCTCAGCGATCTCCATGTGTTCCGGACGGACACCGAGAGTCACCGGCTGTTCCTGAACGCCTTTTTCTTTTAGACGTTTCTGCTTGCTGTCGGAGAGCTTCACGCTGACGTCTTCCGTCTCCACATAGTAGTCGCCGTTATGGATCGCCAGTTTCGCGTCGAAGAAGTTCATCTGCGGGGTGCCGATGAAGCCGGCGACGAAGAGGTTAGCCGGATGATCGAAGACTTCCTGCGGGGTGCCGATCTGCATGATGAAGCCGTCTTTCATAACGACGATACGGTCGCCCAATGTCATCGCTTCGGTCTGGTCATGGGTAACGTAGATGAAGGTCGTATTGATACGCTTACGTAGCTTGATGATCTCGGCACGCATCTGGTTGCGCAGCTTCGCGTCGAGGTTAGAGAGCGGTTCGTCCATCAGCAGGACTTTCGGATTACGGACGATCGCACGTCCGATCGCGACACGCTGTCTCTGACCGCCGGAAAGAGCTTTCGGCTTACGGTTGAGGTACTGGGTGATATCGAGGATCTCCGCAGCTTCGCGGACTTTCTTATCGATCTCAGCCTTCGGAACGTTCTTGATCTTCAGGGAATAGGCCATGTTGTCGTAGACAGTCATGTGCGGATAAAGAGCGTAGGACTGGAAGACCATGGCGATATCGCGGTCTTTCGGTTCTACGGAGTTCATCAGGACACCGTCGATGTAGAGTTCACCGCCGGAGATCTCTTCGAGTCCCGCGACCATACGCAGTGTCGTGGATTTACCGCAGCCGGAAGGTCCGACCAGAACGATGAATTCCTTATCCTTGATGTTTAAGGAGAATTCCTGAACGGCTACGACACCCTCATCCGTGATCTGCAGATGATGTGTGCGATGGGGTTTTTCCTCATCGTCTTTTTTCTTTTTGCCGAGCAGACCTTTCTTTTCTTTCGGTTCACTGTTCGGATATACCTTCTTGATATTCTTTAAAATTACTTCTGCCATGATATTTATCCTTTCACACTACCTGAAGTGACGCCTTTAATGATGGATTTCGAGAGAATGATATAGATGACCATGACCGGCAGGATCGCCATCAGCATCAGCATGTAGACCTTGCCCATGTCGAACTTGGAGTAGTCCGCGCTTCGCAGAGTTGCGATCATGATCGGTACGGTCTTCTTGTCCGCCTTGTTTAACAGCAGGGAAGGCATGAAGTAGTTGTTCCAGGAACCGACGAAGGAGAAGATCATCTGGACCGCGATCGCCGGCTTCATGATCGGCAGAACGATCTGGTTGAAGATCTTGAATTCGTTGGAACCGTCGATACGGGCGGCTTCTACCATGTCGATCGGCAGCGTTGCCTGCAGATACTGGCGCATGTAGAAGTAGGTCGCAGGCGCAGCGATCGAAGGAATGATCAGCAGCCACAGCTTGTTGGTAAGGTTGTACTTGAAGGCCAGCTGAATGAAACCTACGGCCGAGACCTGAGAGGGGATCATCATGATCGCCAGAATGAAGAGATGAACGAAACGTTTGCCTTTGAAATTGTAAACGTAAGTTCCGTATGCGGTCATGGCGGAGAAGTAAGTCGTCAGGATGGCGGAGCACATCGCGATGATGAAACTGTTCTTCATGCCGATCGGGATATTGATATCGCCATCGTGCCATGCGTTGTAGAGGTTCTTCAGGAAGTTCCCGCCGGGGATGATCGTAAAGCCGGTCTTCAGCTGGGCGTTGGAACGCGAGGAGTTGATGATCATCAGATAGAAGAAGAAGAGACAGAGGAAGGAAAGGAAGATCAGGATGGCGTAAACGACGAACCTGGAGATGATCAGCTTGATCTTTGCGCTCTTATTAACATCTTTTTTCATGGTTCTTCCTCCTACTACTTCTTATTGATGGTCTTAAAGACGAAGGTCGATAAGACAGCGGTGATGACAAACAGCAGCATGGATACGGCGCCGGCCATACCATAGTTCTTGGAAATGCCTAAGAAATTGTTCAGGTACATGATCAGTGTCGTTGAGGTGTTATCCGGGATACCGTAGCCGTTGGTTAAGACCTGCGGAACATCGAACATCTGGATACCGCCAATCATGGAAGTGATGAAGACATAGATGAAGATCGGCATTAACAGCGGCATCGTGATATTGAAGAAGACCTGTGTCGATGTCGAACCGTCAAGGCGGGCGGATTCGAACAGACTTTCATCGATGCCCTGGATACCTGCCATCAGCAGGATCGTGGTATTACCGAACCACATCAGGAAGTTCATAAGACCGATCAGAGACTGGACGTAGATGCGCATGCCCAGGAAGTTGATCGGCTGCTGGGTGATCCCCGAGGAGACCAGCAGCTGGTTGACCGGACCGACCTGGGAGAACAGCGCGAAGAACAGCATTGCGAAGGCCGAGGCCATGATCAGGTTCGGCATATAGATGACTGTCTTGAAGAACTGCTGTCCCTTGATGTTGAGGCGCGTGCTCGTGAAGAAGAGCGCCAGCAGCATCGCGATCGTGAACTGGGGCAGGGCACCGATGACCCACAGCCAGATGGTGTTGCCGAGGAATTTGAAGATCGGCACATAACCGGCGGAGTTAGCGGTGAAGAGGGCTTTGTAGTTCGCCAGTCCGACAAAGTTCGGTCCTACGACTGTCAGGCCGTCACGATAGTATTCGAAGAAACTGTTGTAGACGGTCAGGAGCTGCGGATAGAGTGTAAAGATCGCATAGACGATGAAAAACGGGAGAATGAAGATATAGCCCCATTTTGCATAGGATATGGATCTTGTCTTCGGCGAAGAGGTACCTTTTTCCATAGTGCAATTTCCCTTTCTTTTTTTAAATAAGTTCCAAAAGCGTGTTTTGAAATTTATTTAAAAAACTGTGGCAGGGGAGTCCTGCCACAGTTGTCTGATCAGAAACTACTCGACAGTTACGCTCGGGTAAGTTGTACGGATATAGTCTTTGAAGTTGTTGATCGCGTCTTCTCTTGTAGCGACCTGGCCATCGAGGTATTCAGTGAAGTAAGTCTGGAGACCTTCGTTGCAGAGCTGGTCGTAAGAAGTAACGTTCTGGAACTTGATGTTCTTTGCGAGTTCAGCAAAGACTTCGTTCGGGTTCTGTCCGCCTAAGAATTCGGAACCGAAGTTCGGATCTGTAGCGTACTTGTTGTTGACTTTCTGGTTGTTGGAGAACTGAGCTTCGTTAACGACGAGAGCGTCACATACTTTTTCGTCGTTGATGAATGTGTTCATGATCTCAGCGACCATTGTCGGGTTATCGGTACCTGTAGCTGCGAGCATCCAAGTTCCGCCCCAGAACCAAGCCTGCGGGCCCTGGCAGATCGCCCAGTCACCGGAGCAACCCTTTTCAGGATCCTGTGCGTTTGTCATAGAGAAGTTGAAGTACCAAGCCGGTCCGAAGAAGCAGAGGGACTTGCCGCTTGCGAACATTTCGGATGTAGCTTCATCGCCCCAGATGTTGGAAGTGTAAGCTGTGTAGCCGTTCTTGACGTATTCTTCAGACTGATCCATCCATTTTTCGATGTTGGCATCAATGTTCAGTTTGCCGTCAACGACCCACGGGCTGGTAGCGTTGTTGGAGTATACACGGTAAGTAGCGTTAGTTGTCGGGATCATGTAGTAGCCTTTTGCCTTTGCAGCGGCAGCGACTTCGTTGAATTTATCCCAGTCAGACATAGCAGCCTGAACTTCTGCCGGATCATCTGTGCCCAGAACGTCCTTAGCGATGGAACGTCTGTAGATAACAGCAGCCGGGCAGCACTGGAAGGAAACGCCCTTGACAACGCCGTTAGCGTCGGAAGCGGCTTCGACAGTGTACTGATATGTGTTGGAGAAATCGGTTACGCCGATCGTCTTGACATCCATTGTTGCGTCGGAGTTTGTGTACTTGAGGATGTAGTCAGCTTCTGCGAGGAAGAGGTCGACTTTTTCATCATCCGGAGCATTTGCCTGGTTCAGCAGTGCAGCGTCCAGAGCATCCTGGTAAGCGCCGCCGTCGGACGGATAAGTCGTACGCTTGATGGTGACATCACCCTTCTTCAGTGTGTACTCGTCAACGACTTCGTCAGCATAGTACTTTCCTAAGAAATCCCAGAATTCGGTGTTCCAAGTCCAGACATTCAGGACTTTGCCTTCTGCGACTTCTGCAGACGGTTCTTCGGTCGGGGTAGTCGGTTCGGCCGGTTTGGATGTGCAGGCTGCCAGGGAGATGACCATGAGCAGTGCGATCATCGCTGTAAATAGCTTTTTCATTTTGTTTCCTCCTGTATTGCTATTCTATTTGTTTGCCTTGCAAACGTTTAACCGTTTCCGGTTAAAACCTAGATCTTGGCGACGGTGTTGCCGGGGAAGAGTGTTCCGCTGACGATCGAGCAGTCATTGCTGAGGCTGTTGCCTTCGATCGCATCGAGCAGCTTCCGGCAGGCGATCTTTCCGAGGGACTCCGTATCCTGTGCGTAGGTGGTCAGTCCGTAGATCTTAGCCGTCTGGATCCCATCGTAGCCGATGACGGAAATGTCATTGGGGATGGAGAGGCCCGCTTCGAAGATCGCCTTGCGTCCTCCGAAGTAGGAGTAGTCATCCGGGAAGATGATGCAGGTCGGCGGTTCGTCGAGCTGCAGCAGCTGTTTGGTGGCCGATTCCGCGATATCGATATCGTGGTATTGACCGGCCAGGACATATTCCTCCCGGATAGGGATATTGGCAGAATGAAGGGAATCGTAATAACCCATCAGACGCTTTTTGGTGACCTCGGTGTTATCACCGTAGATATAGGCGATGCGGCGGTGGCCGCGGGAGATCGCATAGTTCGTCAGCTCCTGAAGTCCCTTGGTGTTATCAGAGATGACCGACGGACATTCGGGGTAGGTGTAGTCGACGGTAACGGTGGGGATGCCGGATACAGCCAGCTCCCGGATCTGGGGATCCACGAAGTTCGCGCAGATGATGGCGACACCATCGAAGTTCCGGTAGACACAGTGTTTCAGATAGGAAGAATCCTTGCCGCCGACGGTCCGGTTGATGAAGGTGATATCATAGCCGTTGTCTTCGGCACTGGATTTGAAGCTTTCGAGGATCTTGGAGAAGTATTCATGTGCCAGTCCTGCTTCTTTCTGGTCGATGAACAGGACACCGATATTATAAGTTCGTTTTGTTTTGAGAGCCCGGGCGGAGGCATTCGACAAATAACCCATTTCTTCCGCGATCCTGCGGATCTTTTCTCTAGTGCTTTTGCTGATGTCTTCCTTGCCGTTCAGAGCTTTGGATACAGTAGCTACCGAAACGCCGCATCGTTCTGCAATGTCTTTCAGCGATACCATATTTTTTCCTTTGTACTTACTTAAACGTTTTCGCAACTTCAGTATAGCACATTTTTTCGAAATGCAAATACTTTTTTGAGAAAACGCTTTCAATTCAAAATATTTTTATCAATTTATAAAATTTGTCTTGTTTTCATGGCGAAAATCACGTATTCTTATCTTGAATTACGGACAAAGATGTTCGAAAACGTTTAAGATTAATAAAAATACAGGAGACAAGTATGAAATACGGTTATTTCAATGATCAGGACAGGGAATATATCATTACGGATTACCGGACACCGCTTCCGTGGATCAATTATCTGGGAAGTGACAGCTTTTTCGCGCTTTTGTCCAATACGGCCGGCGGCTACTGCTTCTATAAGGACGCCAGACTGCGCCGTATCACCCGCTACCGCTACAACAACCTCCCGCTCGATCAGGACGGCTTCCATCTATATATAAGGGATGGGGAGACGGTCTGGAATCCGGGCTGGCAGCCGGTACGCACGAAACTCGACAGCTACCGCTGCCGTCATGGTCTCGGCTATACCGTCATCGAAGCCTCCAAGAACGGTCTCGAGGCGAAGCAGGAACTCTTCGTTCCGAAGAAGGACAATATCCTCCTGCAGCGTCTGACCCTGAAGAATACTTCCGCAGAGACAAAGACCATCGATCTCTTCAGTTTCGTTGAATTCTGTCTCTGGGACGCGATGGATGATTTCACGAACTTCCAGCGCAACTATTCGACAGGTGAAGTCGAGGTCGAGGACGGCGCGATCTATCACAAGACCGAATACCGTGAGCGCCGTGATCATTACGCGGTGTTCTATACCAATAAGAAAGTCACAAGCTTCGATACCCAGAGAGAAGCTTTCATGGGCACCTACGGCTCGCCGGCAGACCCGCAGGCGGTGCTGAAGGGAAAATGTTCCGATTCGATCGCCCACGGCTGGCAGCCGGTCGGCGCCCATCATTTCCATATCGAACTGCAGCCGCAGGAAAGCTACGACGTGATCTTCGGACTGGCCTATGTGGAAGTGCCGGTCGCGGAGAAATTCACATCCCCAAACGTCATCAACAAATCCTATGCAAAGGAACTGATCGCCAGATATTCCCGCAACGATCAGTTCGATCAGGCATTGAACGAGCTCCGTGCGTTCTGGAACACACTCCTTTCCGGGTTCCAGATCCGCACGGGGAGCGAAAAACTCGACCGTATGGTCAACATCTGGAACGCCTACCAGTGCATGGTCACCTTCAACATGTCGCGTTCCGCATCCTACTATGAATCCGGTATCGGCCGCGGAATGGGCTTCCGCGATTCCTGTCAGGATCTTCTGGGCTTCGTCCATATGATCCCGGCAAAGGCCAGAGAGAGGATCCTTGATATCGCGGCGACCCAGAAGGAAGACGGCGGCGCCTACCATCAGTACCAGCCGCTGACCAAGAAGGGCAATTCCGATATCGGCGGAGGTTTCAACGATGACCCGCTCTGGCTGATCGCCTGTACGGACGCTTATATCCGGGAGACCGGCGACTGGTCGATCTTAAAAGAGGAAGTCCAGTTCGATAACCGTGAGGGAAGCGAAAAACCGCTGCTCGAGCATCTGCGCCGCAGCTTCCGCTATACGCTGAACAATCTCGGTCCGCACGCGCTGCCGCTGATCGGCAGAGCGGACTGGAACGACTGTCTGAACCTGAACTGCTTCTCCGAACATCCGGGCGAATCCTTCCAGATCACCGGACCTTCCGAGGGACCGGTCGCGGAATCGGTCTTCATCGCCGGCATGTTCGTCAAATACGGTGCGGAATACGCATCGATCCTGGAGAACCTCGGTCTCAATGACGAGGCGAAAGAAGCGCGTGAAGCGATCGAAAACATGAAAAAAGCCGTACTGAAAGACGGCTGGGACGGAGAATGGTTCCTGCGTGCCTACGACGCCAACGGCGAGAAAGTCGGCTCTCATGAGAATGAGGAAGGGCAGATCTATATCGAACCGCAGGGCATGTGCGTCATGGCCGGCATCGGTGTCGAAAGCGGCGAAGCGGAGAAAGCGCTGGCTTCGGTCGCGAAACGTCTCGAGACCAAATATGGTATCGTTCTTCTGAATCCCGCTTACCAGAGCTATCATCTGAACCTCGGCGAGATCTCCTCCTATCCTCCGGGATATAAGGAGAATGCCGGTATCTTCTGTCACAATAACCCCTGGATCATCTTCGCGGAAACGGTCGTCGGCCACGGCAGCCGCGCTTACGAGCTCTATAAAAAGACCTGTCCGGCGTTCTTGGAAGAGATCTCGGAGATCCATCGCACCGAACCTTATGTCTACTGTCAGATGGTCGCCGGCAAAGACGCGCCGACCTTCGGCGAAGGCAAGAACTCCTGGCTGACCGGAACGGCTGCCTGGACCTTCACCGTCGTGACCGAAGGCATGCTTGGTCTGCGTCCGGATTATGACGGTCTTGTCATTGACCCCTGTATCCCGAAAGAGTCGGATGGCTTCCATGCGGACCGCCGCTTCCGGGGAACGATGCTACATATCGACGTGCGCAATCCGGAACACATCGAAAAGGGTGTCTGTGAGCTCCGTGTCAACGGAAAAGCGATCGCCGGAAACAAAGTCAAAGTCGACGGTGAGAGCGAACTGAATGTCGAAGTCATACTGGGGAGAAAGACGAGTTGATCGTCTTTTTTCCGCTTTTAAGGAGTAACACTTATGTTTTTTCAACACGAAACCGCAAGAAACACAGCCCGTGAGCCTCTTTCCGAAGCGAGATCCCTTTTTGCGGGGAAAATGAGCGGAGGCAGCGACGCTGTATATTTAGACAGCAGCAGGCAGCGTCTTTTCGCTGTCAGCGGACTGCCTTTTGCCGCGCCGGCCGCGGAATATCTTTCCGGGCTTTACACGCTTCAGGAACTCTTTAAGGGAGAGGATTCCCTGCTTCTGAAAATGGAAGGGGACAGCTTCCGTCTTTACAGCACGAGCGCTGAGCTCCCGCTGGAAGCGAATCAGCAAAAGATCCTTCGTACAGCGCTGGAGAAAGTCCTGAAAGCGCCGGGCGAACTCAACGAACAGGGGGAGTGGACGCTCGATCTTCAAAGCATGCCGGTAGGCACCCATTATCCGGTCAATCTTCTGCTGGGCAACCGCGAGGAGTATGAGGATCCGCTGCAGACGACACCGAAAAGCGTCCTGGACGCGCTGGGACACGGCTCTTTCCGGGCGGCTCAGGAAAAACAGGTCCTGGCGACCCGCTATGTGCTCTCGCCCGAAGAGAACGGCGAGCCCTATAACCGTCAGTTCTATCTGACCGAAAACGGAAAACAGATCTTCTATTCGGGAGATCCGCTTACCAATGTCGCTGAAGCGAAAGCCACCCACGGCGTCAACTATACGAAGATCCTTTACCGCACAGAATGCGGCCTGCAGATCGAACGGCAGATCTTTCTGCTGCCGCAGCAGAAAGGCATGCCATCCGCCGTCGAGGCGCAGCGCATCCTGATCACCAACCTGAGTGATAAACAACGTGACCTGCGGATCGTGCTGACCGGAATGTTCGGCATCTCCGATCCGGCAACGATCAGCGGCGATATCGTCTATGCCAATGTCGTCGTTGAAAGCGAACTGTGCAGCTATGACGGCAAGCCGGTCGCGCTGAGCGCCCATCATAAACCGAAAGACTGCCAGGTCGAGAAACGTTTCGCGATGCTGCTGTCGGACGGCGAGGGGATGGAGGAATATACGAGCAGTCTCTCTTCCTTCTTAGGCAAGGGGACGATCGAACATCCTGAAGGCGCTGCCCGTCTGAATAATGCCTTCTCTCGTCGCGGCGCCGCTTTCTTCGCGATGGCAAGATCTCTCACGCTGAAAGCAGAAGAGACGAAGACCGTCGACAGTTTCGCCGGCATGAGCGCCGGGGACCACGACATCAATGTGGAATTCGACCTCGAGCTCTGGAGCCTTTACCGCTATTACCGCAACAGCGAGAATCTTACGAGAACTTTCGCGAAGATCAAAGAAGGCGCCGCTTCTTACCGCTCCTATCTGCAGCTGCAGACAGGGGAGAAGGATCTCGACGCCTATGTATCTAATAACCTGCCTTTCCAGGTCTTATATCAGACCTATGTTTCCCGTTCCTTTGCCTGGACCCAGAAATCCTACCGTGAGACCGGTTTCCGTGAGATCCAGGATATCTATGCCTCGATGTATTATCTCCATGCCCAGGGCAAGGACGCGCTGATCAAGCGATTGCTGCGTTCCTGGATCGAGAACGTCTTCGGCATGGGCTACGCCTATCATAATTTCACGACCCGCGGCAAGGAGCCGGGCATGTGTTCGGATGACGCGCTGTGGCTCGTGCAGGCAGTCTACCGTTATGTGAAACTGAGCGGTGAACGCAGTCTTCTGCACCAGCGTTTCGCTGTCGCCGGTTCGCAGCAGGACCGTCCGCTGATTGAGACTTTAAAGGCGATCGTTACCTATTCCGGCTGTATATCTGTCGGCAAGCACGGCCTGCCGCTGCTCGACAGGGCAGACTGGAACGATACCTTACGTCTCGATAAGGAAGTGTTTGAAGGTCCGGAAAAAGAAGAGCTGTATATGCATCAGCTGCAGAGGACCGGACATGGTTTCGGAACGGCTTTCGAAAATACCCAGAGTGAGAGCGTGATGAACGCCTTCCTGCTCGTGATCGCTGCCGATGAACTGAAAGAACTGGCTTCTTTATGCGATGAGCCTGAGATCGAGGAATTCGCGGGGAAGACGGCATTAAAAATGCGGGAGAATACCCGCCGGCATGCCTTTAAGGAAGGCTATTACGCCCGCTGCCTTCTGAATGATGAAAGAAAATACAAATATCTCGGTTCCGGCAAGGACGGCCTTTCCGCCGATCCGGAGATCGACGGCAGCTACTATCTCAACTCCTTCAGCTGGAGCCTGTTATCCGATACAGCAACTCCCGAACAGATAAGATCGATGCTTGATATCGTAAACAGATATCTGAAGACCGATGCCGGACTGAAGCTTTGCACACTGGTCAATTATGACCTTCTGGGCGTCACGACCGGCACTTCCTTCTACTTCCCCGGCGACCGTGAGAACGGCGGTGTTTTCAAGCACGCGGCGATGATGGCAAGCGTTGCCTGCCTGCAGAAAGCGAAAACGCTCGAGGATAAGGAACTGGCGCAGGAGCTGAAGGATCTTGCCTTCTTTATGATCCGCAAGACTCTTCCTTATAAGACACTGGAAGATCCTTTCCGGCTGAAGGGCAACCCCCGTTTCTGCACGCAGTACAACAATTCCGAGACCGGCGAGAATATCGGACCGATCCTTTCAGGAACGGCTTCCTGGCTCACCCTGGCACTTTACGAAGTCTGCGGCATCCGCTACAGCGAAAACGCGATCGAATTCGATCCGGTCTGCGACCGTCCCTATTTTGCTTATACATTGGATCCCGGGGACGCGGAGATCTTCGTGGAGATCGATGCTTCCGAGAATTTCCGGATGGGTCCGGACAGCCTCATCCTGCTAGATGGTGAGAAAGTTGAAAGGGCGCGTGTCGTTCCTGACGGGAAGAAACATCATTTAAAGATCAAATTATAAAATGGCCGTAAAGGCCATTTTTACATTCTGCCGGTGTAATGGAGATAAAGGCAGACCGCCAGTGCCGTTTCAACGATCAGGATCAATGGCAGAAGGATCCGGAACAGGGGCTTGCGAGTCTTGTGGTGAAAGAAGCGGCTGCCCAGGATCGCGCCGAAGATCCCGATTACGGCGCTGAGCAGAAGGGCCTTCTCGCTGATCCGCCAGCGGTCATTGCGGGCGCTGTATTTGTCAAAACCGTACAGCAGAAAGCTGAACAGGTTCAATAGAAAGAAAAGCGGCGGGAGCGATTTTATCATGTTTTTATTATACCCGCCGCGACCTATGGAAGGATATGGGTTATACTATTGATGTTTACCGCTGTCAAGTTTCTGTCCTTACGGCAGAAGCCGGAGCGGTCAAAGGGGGAAGAAGGACAGGAATGATCAAGAAGATATTGCTTTTTCTGACAATTCTGTGTCTGGGTCTGAGCGCCTATCTGTTTACGAGAACAGCGGCGGTCGTGAAGGAAACAGACGCGCTCCGGGAAGAGGCGAACACGCTTCAGGAACGTTACCAGGAGAATGAAAAACAGCTGCAGGATCTGCAGCGCCAGTTAACAGATATTGAAACGGCGAATGCCGGAGCACTCAGGGAGTACAGGATATGGGAACACGAAATCGAGAAGATCGAACCGTATTTGCGCTGACCTGCGTCGCTGCGCTTTTAGGGATCGCCGCGCTCTTATTCATCTACCGCTCCTATGACCGCGCCTTGAAGGAACAGGAACAGCTGCGCAGCCGGATCAGTGATACGAATGAAACACTGAGCGTTCAGGAAACGGAGATCGCCTCTTTGGAGGAGGAGATCGCTTCCTATTCCGATATCGCCGAAAAGAACCGCAAGGAGAGGGAACTCTTCTACGCGAAGGCCAAGGAACTGGAAACAAAAGTCATGAACGGCGAGAGCGATGTCAAGATCGCCTATCTCACCTTTGATGACGGACCGTACTGGGATACCACCCACATCTTCCTCGATATCCTTGATGAATATGACATCAAGGCGACCTTCTTCTATCTTCTGAAAGAGGACCATGACGATATCTACCAGAGAGTCATCGACAGCGGCCATACCCTGGCGAACCATTCGGCAAGCCATAATCTGCGCGGCAACGCGATCTATGCCTCGGTCGATACCTTTATCGGCGAAGTGGAGGAGAACCGGCAGTTCATCCAGGATAAGTTCGGCTACACGACCAATATCCTGCGTTTCCCGGGCGGCTCCCCGCAGGCAGGAAGCCTGAAATATCCGATCATTGACAGGCTGCGCGAGATCGGCTACGGCTATGTGGACTGGGATACGACGACCGGTGACGGCCGGAACTCGGGAACGGTCGAGGAATACATCCACGGCGTGCTCGACAACAGCGCTGAATACGATGTGATGGTCGTTCTGATGCACGATTATTCGGTCAATACCTATAAGGCTTTGCCGACGATCATCGACGGTCTGAAAGAGCAGGGATTCATCTTCCTGCCGCTGTTTTACGACAGCGCCAAGATCCTGAAATAAGACAAAACGGGCAGCGCCCGTTTTTGTTTTGAAAAAGCGGCTCTGTCATGATAAGATTTGTATGCTTGCCGGAAGCACCTTTTTATAAATGTGCGTTTCGGCTATGAGAAAAACAGTAAGAGGTATTCCTATGAAGAAAATCGATGAGATCCTGGTAGAAAAGATCGCTGAGACCGTTCAGCAGAAATATGACATCACTCCCGAAGCGGGACAGATCATGGTCGAGATCCCCAAAGACAACACCAACGGGGACTACTCCACCAATATCGCCATGCGTCTGACCAAGATCCTGCGCAGACGTCCGCAGGAGATCGCCGCGGAGATCGTGGAAATACTGAAGGAGAAGCTTCCGGAAGCCGAATCCATCGAGATCGCCGGCCCCGGCTTCATCAACTTCTGGATGAAGAAGGACGCTCTCGCCAATGTCATCAACACCGTTATCGACCTGGGTGACGACTACGGCAAATGCGATGCCGGTCACGGCATCAAACTGCTTGAGGAATACGTCAGCGCCAACCCGACCGGACCGCTGCACTGCGGCCATGCCCGCGGCGCCGTATGGGGCGACAGCTGTGTCCGCCTTATGAAAGCAGCCGGTTACGAACCGACCAGAGAATACTACATCAACGATGCCGGCGCGCAGATCCACAACCTCGGTCTTTCGATCTACGCCCGTTATAAAGAGCTCTTCGGACTGCCGTTCACGCTCCCGGAAGACGGCTATCACGGCGCCGATATCATCGAGACCGCCAAGGCGATCAAGGAAAGCGACGGCGATAAATGGCTGCACCTCCCGGAAGAGGAAGCTGTTGAAGGCCTTGCGAAGCTCGGCCGCGACAACAAGCTTGAGATCATCAAGCAGGACTTAGAGTACTACGGCTGTGCTTTCGATTCCTGGATCTCCGAAAAATGGATCACCGAACAGGGCATGGTCGAGCAGGTCGTCGAAGAGATGCGCAGCAAGGGTCTGCTCTATGAACAGGACGGCGCGATCTGGTTCGCCGCTTCCAAATACGGCGATGAGAAGGACAGAGTCTTAAAGAAGTCCGATGGTCATTACACCTATATGACACCGGATATCGCCAACCACAAATACAAATACGACCGCGGCTATGACGTCTTAGTCAATATCTGGGGCGCTGACCACCACGGTTATGTGCCGCGTATGAAAGCCGCGATGAGAGCGCTGGGCTATAACGCTGACAATCTCTATGTCGATCTCTGCCAGATGGTCCGTATGATCGAAAACGGCGAAGAGGTCAAGATGTCCAAGCGTACCGGCAACGCCATCACACTGCGTGAGCTGATCGATGATATCGGTCTTGACGCGGCAAGATACTTCTTCCTTTCCAAAGCGCTGGACAGCCATCTCGATCTCGATCTGAACCTCGCCAGAAGCCAGACCAACGAGAACCCGGTCTACTATGTCCAGTATGCCTATGCCAGAATCTGCAGCGTTCTGCGCCAGGTCGGCAAGGCTCCGGAAAAGCTTCCTTCCTATCAGCATCTGACAACGGTCAAGGAGACTGATCTCTTAAAGCACATCAATTCCTTACCGGATGTGATCGCCGATGCCGCGGAGACCAGAAGCCCGAACAAGATCTGCAACTACGTCCAGAAGCTGGCAGCTTACTTCCATTCCTTCTACGGCGCCTGCAAGATCAACGATCCTCAGAACCCGGAAGTTTCCGCCGAGAGACTGGCTCTGGTCGAGGCGACCAGGATCACTCTGAAGAACGCGCTCTGGCTGCTGGGTGTCAACGCTCCGGAAAGAATGCAGAAAGAAGAAGACTGAGTTTTCTGAAATATCATAAAGAGACCTGCGGGTCTCTTTTTCTTTGCCGCAGACTGCGTTCGCAGAAGAAAAGAAGAAGAGCTTTCGTTATAATAGAAAGGGAAAACCGGGAGGTAAAGTATATGAAAGCAGTGATCACGACCGTAGGCAAGGACCGCATCGGCATCCTGGCAATGATGGCCAATGCCTGCGCGGATAATCAGGTCAATGTCCTGGACGTCTCACAGACGATTTTGGACGGAATATTTACGATGACGATGGTCGTCGACACCGAGGCCTTATCCGTGCCGCTCTCCGATTTCGCGGCCTATCTGCAGGAGCTGGGCGATAAGAACGGTCTTGTCATCCGGCTGATGAATAAAGAGATCTTTGACTCGATGCACAGGGTGTAGCCATGAACGAAGTTCGTACAAGTGAGATCCTGGAAACGATCGAGATGATCGATAAGGAATGCCTGGATATCCGCACGATCACGATGGGCATTTCTCTTTTGGACTGCGCGGACAGTGATATTCACCGTTCCTGCGAGAAGATCGAAAAAAAGATCCTGCGTCTGGCGAAGGATCTGGTAAAAACGGGAGAGGAGATCTCCCTGACGTACGGTATCCCGGTCGTCAACAAGCGGATCTCCGTTACTCCGATCGCTTTATTGTGCGCGGTCTCCGGGGGCGACCCCGTGGAATACGCGCTGACGCTTGAAAAATGCGCGCGTGAGCTCAATATCGATTTTATCGGCGGTTACTCGGCGCTGGTGCAGAAAGGTTTCTCGGCCGGCGACAGAGAACTGATCGAATCGATCCCACGGGCTCTGGCCGCGACTGAACACATCTGCGCCTCCGTCAATGTCGGCTCGACCAAAGCCGGTATCAATATGGACGCGGTAAAAATGATGGGCAGGATCGTCCGTGAATGCGCAGAGCTGACCGCGGAGCGCGACTCCTTAGGCGCTGCCAAGCTGGTCGTTCTCTGCAACGCTCCGGAAGACAATCCTTTCATGGCCGGTGCCTTCCATGGCGTCGGTGAACCGGACGCGGAGATCCATGTCGGTGTTTCCGGGCCCGGTGTCGTAAGAGCAGTCCTGGCCAAAGCGGACAAGACGCTTCCTCTGAATGAGATCGCGGAGCTCGTCAAGCGCACGGCTTTCAAGATCACCCGCATGGGACAGCTGGTCGGCTCGGTCGCGTCGCAGAAGCTCGGTGTCCCGGCCGGCATCGTTGACCTTTCCCTGGCGCCGACGCCGGCGGAAGGCGACTCGGTCGCGGAGATCCTGGAGGAAATGGGACTTGAATCCTGCGGCGCCTACGGAACAACGGCCTGTCTCGCGCTTTTAAATGACGCGGTGAAAAAGGGCGGTGTCATGGCAGCCCAGGCGGTCGGCGGACTTTCCGGATCCTTTATCCCGGTCTCGGAAGATGCCGGTATGATCCGCGCTGTCAAACGGGGAACGCTCACCCTGGAAAAACTGGAAGCGATGACCGCTGTCTGTTCGGTCGGTCTTGATATGGTGATCGTGCCCGGGGATACCCCGGCGGAGATCCTCTCCGGCGTGATCGCCGATGAGGCAGCGATCGGAATGGTGAATCTCAAGACGACCGCTGTCCGTATCATTCCCGCGATCGGCAAGACAGAAGGCGAACACGTGAACTTCGGCGGACTTCTGGGAGAAGGGGATGTCATGCATATCAACCGCACCGGCAACGCGGTGCTGATCAGCCGCGGCGGCCGCATCCCGTCACCGATGCAGGCACTGAAAAACTAAACGTTATATAAAAACATTCTTGTGCATGTATAATGAAGCTAAGAGATAAGGAGTAACAAAAATGAAAAAATTATTCGCGGTCCTGGCCGCACTGCTTCTTGTACTGACAGCCGCCGGCTGCAGCCAAAAAGAAAAAACCAAGACCTTTACTTTCGAAAATCTGTCCATCACCGTTCCGGAAAGCTACAAGATGGAAGAGACATCCTATGACGGATTCGTTTACTGTCTGGAAGGCGAAAAGCTCGTGATCTTCGTCAACCGCACAGCGATCGCTGATCTCAATGCCTACGGGATTACCGAGGATCAGGTCTCTGAGATCGCGTATCAGGGCATGGAGATCAAGGAAAAAGACGGTATGAGCTATGGTGTCTATGACTACACCAGCGGCAGCGATAAATTCTATTACACTTACGGATTATTCAAGGACGACACCTATTACTGGGACGTGAACGTTGCCTGCCAGGATGCCGAAAAAGCAACGCTGGCGGACCCGATGGTCACGATCCTCCAGAATGTTGAACTGAAGTAAAGCATGAAAAAAGTCTATGCGGCCGGCATCCTTTCGCTGCTGCTCTGTGCTGCCGGAACGCTCATCAACTATCTGTATTACCGGGAAAACGATCATCTCCTTCTGTGTTTCCGGATGTACGGAGGAGAGATCACGATCGAGCACGGTTTCGCGCTGCAGGCAGTCCACATCTACGGAATGACGCCTGACGCGGTCACCACCCACAGCCTGCGCTTCTCGCCGCTTGGCCTGCTGGCGACGCTGCTGGTATGCTTCGGCATACTGCTGCTGATCCTGACGATGGCAGAAAGACTTATCAAAAAATGATCTTATGAGAGAAACGGTCTTCCCGGCAGTGCCGGAGGAGACCGTTTTTTGTGTCTTTTAAAGCAGGATATTAAGCAAATCTTAAACGTTCTCCAACTTTCTTTTTAAGAATGCTGTTAGTAAAATTTGAGATAGAAAGAGAGGTGCAATATGGTCAACATTCTGATCTGCGACGATGAAACTGATATCGTGAACGCACTGAAAATATATCTGAACGATCCGGAATATACGCTCTTTACCGCGGCCAACGGCAAAGAGGCGGTCGAGACCGTTGAAAACAATGAGATCCATCTGATCCTGATGGACATCATGATGCCGGTCATGGACGGCATCACCGCGATGGCGAAGATCCGTGAGAAGCACAATCTGCCGATCATCCTGCTGACGGCGAAAAGCGAGGATACCGATAAGATCCTCGGCCTGAATGTCGGCGCGGATGACTACATCACCAAACCCTTCAATCCGCTGGAGGTCTCGGCCCGGGTGCGCTCGCAGCTGCGCCGTTACCTGAAGCTTGGGGGCGGTGCCTCCGGCCAGGAAGTCATTGCGATCGGCGGCATCGAACTCAACGATCTTTCCAAGGAAGTCAGTGTCGACGGCGAACCGGTCGCGCTGACCCCGAAGGAATATGAGATCCTGAAATTCCTGATGTCCAGCCCCGGTCAGGTCTTCTCCCCGAAGGAGATCTACAGTACCGTCTGGAAAGAAAAACCCTACGGCGCCGACAATACGGTCGCCGTTCA
>JAUNQE010000118.1 GCA_030536365.1 Erysipelotrichaceae bacterium
GTTACCATTCACGGCCTAGCCGATAGCCATTTGTGAGGGCTCCGAAGCGGAGTCCTCTTCGTTTGAAAATTTCATAGTGTATAGATAAAAATACATGAACTATGTATTGACATATCTCTTGAAATAGTGTATAATAAATGTACACTATGAAAGGAGTAACAAATATGTCTTGCATTGTATTTCAGACGGACAAAAGAACCGGAATCAAGTATGCTTACGAGAGCATATCCTACTGGGACAAGGAGAAGGGGCAGCCCAGATCAAAGAGAAAGTATCTGGGGAAGGTGGATCCGGAAACCGGCGAGATCATTCCTACGGACAGATCCCGAAAACGCGGAGCGAAAAAGGCTGATGCCGGAGATGACGCAGCGGTGATCCGGCTGCATGAAGAGATCAGAGAGAAGGATCAGAAGATCCGGGAGCTGCAGGCGGAATTGAAAGAAGAGCGGAAAAGAAATGATGGACTGCGGAACGTTCTTCTTAAGATCCACTCTATCACGGGAGACGGTCTGGATGTTTGAGTCAGAATCGAGCATATGGGACCTGACGCTACAGAACAAGCTCCTGCGGGATCGGATTCGAGAGTTCGAAAGCGGAGAGAAGTATCAGCGGATGAGGGAAGAGACCCGTCTGGCGAGGGCGGGAGATTCCCGGACGATCCGCCGGCTGGAGAAAGAACTGGAACGATCCCGCAAGGAGACCATCCACAACCGGGAATTGTGGTATGGAACCTGCCTGGATATCGAGAAAGAATGCGGAAAGAAACTGGCCGCAAAGGATAAAGAACTGGGGGCGATGCGGGCGCAGGTCGCCGCTGCATACGAACGGTATCAGAAGGAACGGGAAGCGCATGAAGAAACAAAGAAGGAACTTGCAGCTGTCCGAAAACAGCTGGAAGAGGAGCAGGAGAAGAACAAGGCTCTGACCGCACGGCTAGGCAAGAATCATCGCAACTCATCGAAGCCGTCCTCGACGGATCCCAATCACAAGACGATCCATAACAGCCGGGAAAAGACCGGAAAGAGTCCGGGCGGGCAAAAGGGACATCTTCATCATGGAAGGAAGCGAAAAGAGCCAACAAATATCATCGAGATCCCGCCGCTGAAGGAGCATCTGGATGAGACAAAGTACAAAGCCACCGGAGATACGATTTGCAAACAGGTCGTGGGCGTTCGGCTGGTGGTGGATGTGACGGAGTATGTGACGCCGGAGTTTCGAAACGTGGAGACAGGCCAGCGGGTGCACGCGCCGTTTCCTGCCGGGGTCAAAGATGATGTCAATTACGATGGCACACTGAAGGCGATGGCCTATCTGTTGACCGATCATCTGAACACCTCCATCGACAAGGCGAGGCTGTTTCTGAAGAGCGTCTCTCATGGAGCGATCGATATTTCCAATGGGTTCATCTGCAATCTGTCCAAACAGTTTTCCAACCTGACGCAGGAAGAGAGGGATGAGATCTTCGAGGAACTGGCGACAGCGCCGACACTGCATGCGGACTTCACCTTCGTGCGGCAGAACGGCAAGCAGGCAGCGGTGATGATCACAGCGAC
>JAUNQE010000028.1:0-10199 GCA_030536365.1 Erysipelotrichaceae bacterium
GAAGAGAAAAAGGAAGAAGAAAAGAAAGAAGAAGAAACTGTTGAACGTGTCAACGTCCCGGATCAATACCTTGGCGAATATCACGACGAGACCGCCGGCAAAGCATCTTTAACGCTTGAACCGTCCCTGATCACGATCTACTGGAACAACAGCGCTTCCGAACGTTCCTACTTCGAATTCATCGTCAACTACGATGAAGCAAACAGCCGTATCACTTACGAAAACGGCATCCGCAAGGAATTCACTTACACATCCGATACAGAGCACACCGAGACAGAGACTTACAGCGACGGTACCGGTTACTTCGAGATCGCTGACGGCAAGCTGCTCTGGCACGATGACAAATCCGAATCTTCCGAACCGACTGTCTTCGTCAAAAACGATGAAACCGAAGCTGACCCAAACGGCACTCCGAATCCCTGGACTTACACTGCAGATCTCGACGAAGCTTTAAAGATCGCCGGTGTTGAATTCCAGGCACCGATCCCGGAATCCCTTCCGGAAGGATACGCATTCAGAGAATACGCCGCAGCTCCGGGTACTGTCAGAGCCTACTACGAAACCAAAGACAACGTCCTGCTGATCTCCAAATCCAACGTCGCTGCCGGTCTTGAACTCTCCGGTGACTACAATGAATATCCGGATCACTGGACAGACAGCCTCAAGGGTCTGGCGATCGATTGCTACGGCTATAAGAACAAGGCGAACCTCACCTACTTCTCAACCGACACTTATAACTATTCCGTCAGCGTTTTCCCAAAGGATATGGAAACATTCGACGGTATCGGTCTTGACGTCGATCAGCTCCAGTCGCTGACGATGGGCATGCAGTAAGCTTCTGCAGATCACGCAACAAAAAATAACCATCCTAAGATGGTTATTTTTTTATGCTCGGTTCTCTGTTTTCTCTTCTTTCCATCTTCCTGAGAGATAGAAGACGGAGGCGATCACGATCGGCATGAAACCGGCCAGGGCATCGCCCATCCAGAATCCGAAACAGTCTAGATGCATCACAAAGCCAAGCAGCGCAGCCAGTCCGATACGGCTGATCATACCGTCGATCAGAGCGATCGCGAGATTGAGTTTCGGCCTTCCGGAACCATTGATCAAAGCGAAGGCGCCGCTTCTGGTGGCGGCTCCGTAGAAGTTCAGGATCAGCGGGACTGTTAAGACCGCAGCCGAGAGAAGGACATCCTGATCGGAAGTGAAGATCGCGTAGACCGCGTCCGGATCCTTCAACATGACGATCGTGCCGAAAAGCGAGAACGCGATGCCGATGATCATGATCACCGAAAGGATCCTGTTTACCCTTCCGTATTTGCGGGCAGCCAGATTCTGTCCGACCATCGTGCTGCCGGCAGTCGTGAAGGACTGTGAAATAACTGCACACATCGTATTGATCTTATTATAAATACCGGCCAGAGCCGAGAAAGTGACATCGAAGAGGTTGATCCAGGACATCAGGATGATCTTGGAGAAACTGATCGCCGCGGACTGGATCGCCATCGGCACACCCAGCGCGATCATCTTTTTGAACGCGGGCCCGTCGATCTTAAAGCTTGCCGGTTTAAAGTCAAAGCCGAAGCTTTCCTTATGGATATAAAGATAGACAAGCGAAGCGATGAAACTGACCGCCTGCCCGATGACTGTTGCCAATGCTGCACCGAAGACCTCCATATGCAGGTATTTGACGAACCAGATATCGAGCACCATATTGAGAACAGCGGCGATCGCGATGAAGATGAACGGTCTTTTTGAATCGCCCATACCTCTTAAGATCGCGCTGACGATATTGTATCCGTAGATAAAGGCCAAACCGACGATACAGGTCACCATATAATCCATCGTATACTTCTCGGAGGCCGCCGGGGTGTTGAGCCAGCTGAGGATGTTGTGACGCAGTCCGTAACAGGCTAAGGAGATCGCTAAGGAAGTGACTAAGAGGAAGGTAAACATCGTTCCGATCGTCTTCTTGATCTCATCGCGTCTGTTGGCGCCGATCTCACGGGCGATAATGACCTGGCCCGCCGAGGAGAAGCCCATCGCCACGAAGGTCAGAAGATGCAGGATATCGCCGCCGATCGAAACAGCGGACATGCCGGCTTTGCCGATATAATTCCCGACAACGACCATATCCACGATATTGTAGATCGCCTGCAGAGCATTGGATACGAATAACGGCATCACAAAGCGCAGCAAAAGCGGAACGACCGGTCCTTCGGTCAGATCGCGGATCATCGATTTGGATGAAGATTCAGCCATCGTCTGCCTCCTTCCTGTTAAAATCCCTTACAGTTTATCACGGAAATCTCCTGGAATAATCTATAAGATTCTTCCCATTCCCATATAAAAAGGCATGAGTTTCCGCTCATGCCTTTCCTGTTTATGTAATGTGTTCTCAGAACAGTCTGTTATCGAAGAGTGATGTCTCCGCGTTGATCTTCAGATGTTCGTAGGCTTTCTGGGTAACGATACGTCCGCGGTTTGTACGGTTGATGAAGCCGATCTGCAGAAGATACGGTTCATAGACATCTTCCAGAGTCATTGCCTCTTCACCGATCGATGCGGCGATCGCTTCTACGCCGACCGGTCCGCCGCCGAAACGTTCAATGATGCCTTTCAGATAGCGGATATCGACATGGTCAAGTCCGAGGGAGTCGACCTTCAGTCTTTCAAGAGCGTCTTTTGTCAGCTTGAGATCGATCCGGCCTTCGTTCAGGACCTGCGAGAAGTCACGGACACGTTTAAAGAGACGGTTGGCGATACGCGGTGTTCCACGGGAACGCATGGCGATCTCTTCAAGAGCTTCCGGGTCCGCCTCACATTCAAAGACTCTGGCGGTACGGTTCAGGATCTCCAGCAGTTCCTCCTTGGTGTAATACTCCAGTTTGGAAACGATGCCGAAACGGTCACGCAGCGGCGCGGAGATATCACCGGCTCTGGTCGTGGCGCCGACAAGTGTGAACGGCGGCAGATCAAGACGGATCGAATGGGCTGCGCTGTCCTGACCGACAACGATATCGATGCAGAAGTCTTCCATTGCGGAATAGAGAACTTCCTCGATATTACGGGGCAGACGGTGGATCTCATCGATGAAGAGAACATCCCCTGCCTGTAATGTGGACAGGATCGCCGCCAGATCACCGGCACGGGTGATATTCGGGCCGGAGGTCGTGCGGATATTGGTTCCCATCTCATTCGCCAGGATAAAGGCAAGCGTTGTTTTACCTAAGCCCGGCGGGCCATAGAGCAATACGTGGTCCAAAGACTCGTCACGCATCTTGGCTGCCTTGATATAGACTTCAAGGTTTTCCTTCAGGCTTTTCTGGCCGATATAGGATTCCAGACGCTGCGGGCGCAGTGTGTTTTCATCGTTTTCATCAGCCGGTCTTAATTCCGGATCTACGATTCTATCTTCCATGATTCACCCCTATTTCGCCAGCATCGCCAGACATTTGCGCAGTGTGGAGCTGAGATCGGTATCATCATCGCTGAGTTTGGCGACGACGGAATCGATCTCGATCTGTTTGTAGCCAAGAGACTTCAGAGCTGATTTCAGCTCGCTGCGGTCAACACCGCTGTTTTCGGTCTGCTTGGAGACGAGTTTGCCTTTCAGGTCGAGAATGATCTGGGATGCGGTCTTGGCGCCGACACCCGGCATTCTCTTCATAAAGGCGACATCATCCTGCTCGATCGCATTGACGATCGCTTCGACACTTGAGACTGCCAGGATGTTCATGGAAGTCTTCGGACCGAGTCCCTTGACGGAAAGCAGTTTGACAAATAAGTCATATTCCGCAAGCGTGGAAAAACCGAACAGGCTGATCTCATCTTCCTTGACGTTCTGGTAAGTATAGATCAGTGCTTCCTGACCGACTTTCAGATTGCGGTTCACGAAATTGATCCGGTAACCGACATTATTGACATCCAGCAGGATATAATCCAGTCCGATCGCAAAAACGATCCCTCTTAAAAAACCGATCATCTTTCCTCCGCTTCCGGATCTTCATCCGACATATAGGTAAATGTGATTTTTCCGATCATGACATCATCGCCGTCAACACAGCCTTCCGCACGCAACGCGTCATCGATGCCGAAGCGGCGCAGATCACGGGCAAAGCGCAGCGCGTCTTCCTCAAGGTGCAGGTTGTAGGCAGCCATGCGGCGCTCGAGTTTCGGGCTTTTGACAACATAGATGCCGTCTTCCATGGTGATCTCGAAATCCTTTTCTTCCTTGAAGGTGTAAACGACTTTGTTGTCGCGTTTTGTCTCGTCGTAGACCGGGAACATCGGCAGCTGCGGTAAGACTTCCTTGACCTTATACAGCAAAGGCTGGATACCGTCATGCAGAGCCGTCGACATCGGGAAGATCTCTTTCTCCGGATACTTCTCACGGAAGAGCGCTAATTTCTCATCCGCGCCGGGTTCATCCATCTTGTTGGCAACGATCAGCTGCGGACGCAGTTCAAGGTTTCCGGGGTACTGTTTCAGTTCCTCGTTGATGACTTCGTAATCTCTGACCGGATCTTCGTGTCCCATATCCAGGACATGGATCAGAAGACGGCAGCGTTCGATATGTTTTAAGAAGTCGTGGCCGAGTCCCTTGCCCTGGCTCGCGCCTTCGATCAGTCCGGGAAGGTCGGCCATGACAAAGGAGAAACTGTCATCGACCTTGACCATGCCCAGCTGCGGGGTAAGGGTCGTAAAGGGATAATCGGCGATCTCCGGTCTTGCTGAAGAAACGACCGAAAGCAAAGTGGATTTACCGACGCTCGGATAACCGATCAGACCAACATCCGCCAGAAGCTTCAGTTCCACGATGACATCGAATTCCTCACCGGGAACGCCGAGCTCAAAGTGTTCCGGAGCTGTATTGCGGGAAGTCGCGAAATGACGGTTGCCCTTTCCGCCGGCACCGCCTTCGCAGATGACTTCCTGCTGGTCCGGAGCGACCAGGTCAGCGATCACATAACCGTCTTCGGCACGCTTGACAAGGGTCCCCTGCGGAACTGCCACGATCACATCGTTGCCGTCCGCACCGAACATCTTCTTGTTTTTACCGCGTTCACCGTTACCGGCCTTGATGATCCTGTGAAAACGCAGATCCAGCAGTGTCGACTTGTTGGTATCGACTTTGAAGATCACTGAGCCGCCTCTGCCGCCGTCCCCGCCATCGGGTCCGCCCAGAGGAACGTATTTCTCATGACGAAAGGAAGCGATGCCGTCGCCTCCGTTTCCTGCCTTCAGATGTATTTTTACTTTATCGATAAATTGCATACTTCTACTTATTAAAAAAGCCCATAAATTGGGCTTCTGACTTAAGCTTGAGGATAGACCGAAACTTTCTTACGGTTCTTTCCGAGACGTTCATACTTGACGACACCGTCGATCGTGCAGAACAGAGTATCGTCTCCACCCTTCATTACATTTGTACCCGGATGAATCTTTGTACCGCGCTGACGGTAAATGATCGAACCTGCAGTTGCGAATTCGCCATCCGTTTTCTTAGCTCCAAGTCTCTTGGAATGGGAGTCACGGCCGTTCTTTGTGGAAGAGACACCCTTCTTGGAAGCGAAGAACTGAATATCCAACGTAAATTTCATTTTGAACTCCTTTCTTCAATCTGAATATATTCAGGATAGACTTCTTCAATCGTCTTCAGCTGAATATATCCGCATCGTAAATAAGCATTGATTGCTTGATCGTCTATATCACTGCGGATATAGAGACTGTTTTTCTTCTTCTCTAAGGTAATTTGCTTGCTGAGTTCATCTAGTGCGTTCATCAGTCCGAACAAAACAGTGCTGACTCCGGCGCAGACGAGATCTTCGCCTTTCTCCGCATAACCGGCATGGCCTTTGGAGGATATGGATACGATCCGGTCTCCATCACGGAGCACTTCTATTTTGATCATTTTAACGAAATAGATTCAACAACTAATTTTGTATAAGGCTGACGATGACCCTGTTTTCTGTGGGTGGAACCTTTTTTAGCCTTGTACTTGAAGATGACGATCTTCTTCTCTTTGCCCTGTTTTAAGACATTGCATTTAACGCCGGCGCCTTCAACATAAGGATTGCCGAGAGTGAGTTCATCACCGCCAACAGCGATAACTTTGTCAAATGTGTAGGAATCACCAGCTTCTACATCGAGCTTTTCAACGAAGATTTCCTGGCCTTCTTCAACCTTTAACTGTTTTCCGCCTGTTTCGATAATTGCGTACATAGTGCACCTCCTTTTCTTTTTTTCATAAGACGCGCCATTAAGGTAGCTTGCGCATTTAAGACCTTTTCTGAGCGGTTACAGACCCAGAGGGACTATAACAGAATTACTCTATCACACGAAGAGCGCCAAATCAAGGATTAATCGTAAAAATCTGCGATCAGACCTCGTAGGTGTAAAGCGGATCCTTGCCTTCTTCGAGTTCTTTCTTCAGCTGGTGCAGCAGACGGATCTCCTCCTCCGAGAATTTGCGTCCGCGCAGAAGATCCTTACGGTATTTCAGTGTTTCGTAAAGCGCCATCTTCTTGCGCCATAAGCGGATCTTGGCGTGATTTCCGCCTAAAAGGATCTCAGGAACCCTGCGTCCCTTGTATTCCGCCGGTTTGGTGAACTGGGGGTATTCGAGCAGCGCGTTGTCGAAGCTCTCCTCATCCAGGGATTCATCGCGGATGACCCCCTTCTGCAGACGGATGATCGAATCCATGACGACCATGGAGGCGACTTCCCCGCCGCTCAGGACATAGTCGCCGATCGAGATCTTTTCATCGATCAGCTCCTCGGCGCGGTAATCCAAGCCTTCATAATGACCGCAGATGATCACGATATGTTCCTTGTTCATCAGGCGTCTGGCATCGGCCTGTTTATACGGCTTTGCCTTCGGACTCATCAGAACGACATAGCTGTTTTCCTGACGGACACTGGCAATCGCCTTGTCGATCGGTTCGACCTGCATCAGCATACCGGCTCCCCCGCCGTAAGGCGTGTCATCGATATGACGGAACTTGTTGTTGCTGAAGTCACGGATATTGATGCATTCGATCTCAGTGATCCCGCGCTCGATCGCGTGCTTCACGATGGATGTCCCGCAGAAGGTCGAATACATCTCCGGGAACAGCGTCAGCACGGAGAATTTCATAATAAGCCCTCCATCTGCGCGATCTCGATGAATCCTCTGTCAAGATCGACCATCAAAATGAACGGTTCCTGAAACGGGACCAGTTTTTCCTTGCCGTCGTTTTTCAGGACACGGACGAGATTGGCAGCAACGCCGTCTTCCATATTCTTGACCACACCGACCTCTTCACCGCCGCAGCGGACTTTGAGACCGATGATGTCGCGGTAGTAATAACCGTCTTCCAGAGGCAGAATGTCCTCTTCATCCTTGTAGATCTCGAGATCACGAAGGGTCTCTGCGTCGTTCATCGTGGTAATGCCGACCAGAGTAATGTAGGCGCCCTTGGGATCCTCGCGGTAGCTGAGCACCTTATAAGGAACGAATTCGCCGTTCTTTTTAAAATAGATCAGTGAGCCCTTTTCAAAACGTTCTTCCGGGAAATCGGTATAGAGGACCAGTTTCAGTTCTCCGCGGATCCCGAAAGGACGGGCTACTTTTGCAATCAAAATCGTATTCATGACAACATTCTATCATTAAAAAAGGATGGCGTACCATCCCTTATAATGACTCAAATTTGATCGTAATACGTTTGTTTTCGATCTTCGATGCGACCTGCATCATCTGCCGGATCGAACTGGCCATTGCCCCCTGACGTCCGATGAGTCTGCCGATATCGTTGCTTGAAGCATAGACATAGAGCAGGATCTCATTGTCATTCAGCGATTCCATCTGTTTGACGGTAACGCTGTCCTGATCATCACAGATCGGTTTGACAAGGTTCAGGAGTGTATTCTGTAAGTCAATCATCCTTATTTAGCAGCTTTTTTGGATTCGGCGTATTCCTTCATGATGCCTTCCGCCTGGAATAAGTTGCGGACTGTATCTGTCGGAACAGCACCGTTCTTGAGCCATTTGAGTGCCTTTTCGCGGTCGATCGCGACGATTGCCGGATTCTTAGTTACATCATATGTACCGACTGTTTCGATTTCACCGGAATCACGACGATTGCGGGAATCGGATGCGACGATACGGTAAAAAGGCTTCTGCTTAGCGCCCATTCTTTTTAATCTGATCTTTACCATGTTTGTTTACCTCCTAGAGTAGACTACACCAATCAAATAAAAGTGTCAAGTATTTTTACTTGACACTTATTGATTTCAGAAATTGATGCCGAACATCCCTTTCAGGGAGGACAGCTGTTTCATCATCTTCTTCATGCGCTCGTACTGGTTGAGCAGCTGGCCAACATCCTTGGTCGTCGTGCCGCTGCCGGCCGCGATACGGCGCTTGCGGTTGGAGTTGATGATCGAAGGATCTTCCCTCTCCTCCTTGGTCATCGACTGGATCATCGCCTTGGTCTTGACGAGCTGCTGATCGGCGTTGTTTTCTTCGAGAGCACCGGCGTAATCGCTCATCCCCGGGATCATCTTGGCCAGGGATGCAAGCGGACCCATCTTCTGGCTCTGCTCGATCTGGCTCAGCAGATCATCCATCGTGAACTTGCCGGAAAGCATGCGTTCCGCATCCTTCTCGGCCTTTTCCATATCCATCTTTTCCTGTGCCTGTTCGACCAGGGTGACGATATCGCCCATGCCCAGGATACGGTCAGCCAGACGGTCCGGATGGAAGACTTCGAGATCTTCGATACGTTCACCGATACCGGTGAATTTGATCGGTACGCCGGTAACAGCTTTTACAGAGAGAACGCCGCCGCCTTTCGCGTCGCCATCGAATTTGGTGACGATAAGACCGGTAACATCGAGCTGTTCATGGAAAGTCTTGGCGACATTGACGATATCCTGACCGGTAAGCGCGTCGACCGTCAGCAAGATCTCACTCGGCTGTGCGACTTCCTTGATATCACGCAGTTCCTGCATCAGTTCCTCATCGATCTGCAGACGGCCCGCGGTATCGATGATGATGACATTGAAACGTTTGTCCTTCGCGTATTCAAGACCCTGGCGGACAGTCTCAACAGCGTTGACATCGGTTCCGAGGCTGAAGACATCCACGTTGATCTCCGCGCCAAGTGTCTTTAACTGGTCGATCGCAGCCGGACGGACGACGTCGGCAGCGATCAGCAGGACTTTCTTGTGCTGTTTGTATTTTAGATAATTGGCGATCTTGGCAGCCTGGGTCGTTTTACCAGTACCCTGCAGACCGACCATCACGAAGACGCTCGGATCCTGTTCGGCATAGTTCAGACTTGTTTCCTCGCCCAGCAGAACGAGCAGTTCGTCATGGACGATCTTGACCAGCTGCTGGCTCGGCTCAACAGCAGTCAGGACTTCCTGACCGAGAGCCTTGTCCCGGATCTTGTTTAAGAAATCTTTGACAACACCGTAGTTGACATCCGCTTCCAGTAAAGCAACACGGATATCCTTCAGCGTTTCTTCCATATTCTTTTCAGTCAGCTTGCCCTTGCCCTGAAGATTACGTATCGTTTTTGTAAGTTTTTCCTGTAATGAATCAAAAGCCATATTTTTTCACCTTTGTTATAGTTGTCCGTTTCATTATACCAAAAGAACACTCAAATAGAAGTATCTGCCCCTTTTGTCAAAAAAGGAGGAAACCTTCCTCCTTTTATTCTGTTGGTTGTTTCTCAGCCGACCGAGCCTTCCATATTCATCTTCAGAAGCTGGTTGAGCTCGACTGCGTATTCCATCGGCAGCTCTCTTGTAAAGGGCTCGATGAAACCGAGGATGATCATCTGGGTCGCCTCTTCCTCGCTCAGACCGCGGGACATCAGGTAGTAGAGCTGATCTTCCGAGATCTTGGAGACGGTTGCTTCATGTTCGATCGTGCTGCTGTCGTTATCCACGATATTGGTCGGATAGGTATCGCTTCCCGAATCTCCGTCAATGATCAGCGTATCGCAGGAGACCTTGGCGTGAGAATGATGCGCCTTGGGAAGGATATCCACGAGACCGCGGTAGTTGACCCGTCCGCCTGCGCGGCAGAGCGACTTGGAGATGATCGTAGAGCTTGTATGCGGGGCCAGATGGATCATCTTGGCGCCGTTATCCTGGAACTGGTTGTGACTGCCGACAGCGACCGAGATGGCGACGCCTTTGGCATACTC
>JAUNQE010000028.1:10299-17425 GCA_030536365.1 Erysipelotrichaceae bacterium
GTTCTTTCGAACTGACCCATACGTTCGGAGTTGATACGGAAATAGGACTGCAGCGGCTTATCGAGTTTTACGCCCTTGGGGACGTAGATAAAGGAACCGCCGGACCAGACAGCCGAGTTCAGCGCGGAGAACTTGTTGTCGGTATACGGGATGACTGTGCCGAAGTACTCCTTGAAGAGTTCCGGATATTCACGCAGACCGCTGTCAGTATCCAAGAAGATGATACCGGCATCCTTCGCTTCCTGCAGCATGCTCTGATAGACAGCTTCGGATTCGTACTGAGTGGAGACGCCGGAAAGGAACTTCTGTTCCGCTTCCGGGATCTTCAGCTTGGCAAAGGTATTCTTGATCGTTTCCGGAACATCCTCCCAGTTGCTCTCGACTTTGGCGCTGGGTTTGATGTAATAGGTAAAGTCATCGTAATCCACTTCCGAAAGATCGACGCCCCAGGTCGGTGTCGGCATTTCAAGGAACTTGCGGTAAGCTTTCAGCCGATATTCCAGCATCCATTCCGGTTCCCCCTTCTGGGCACTGATCTCACGGACGATCTCTTCGGATAATCCCTTGCCGGTATTAAAAACAGAGACGTCCTCGTCTTTGAAACCGTAACGGTAATTATCCTGGGAATCGATGATCTTCTGGTTTTCTTCTTTTATCGTCATTTCTTATAGCTCTCTTTGATCAGCTCTTCCATGGCTTCGACGCCGATCAGACCGCATTTGATGCGGTTGGGCTGGGCATAAAGCGTATCAAACGCCTGTGCTTCTTCCAGTTCTTCATAATCGTCTTCTTCGCCGCGGAGCAGCTTGTAATAGCGTTCTATCATTTCCAGGGCTTCTTCTCTGGTCTTTCCCTTGATCAGATCGGAAAAGATCGAGGTGGAAGCGGTTGAGATCGTGCAGCCAACGCCGTCGAAACGGACATCCTTGACGATGTCCCCTTCGATATCCAGCTGCACTTTGATATCGTCGATACAGGAGGAGGAAGCCTGATGCTTCATCGCATAACGGGCATCTTCCACCAGTCCGTGGTTGTGGGGCTTCTGATAATGGTCGATCAGGATCGCCCTCTTAAGTTCGGTATCCATCATAGATAGACTCCGACACACTTCTCGAGCGTGATGTCCTTCAGGACTTCCACAAAGCGGTCGATCTCCGCCTTGGTGTTATACAGATATAAGGATGCGCGCAATGTCTCTGTCGCACCGATCGTGTTCCAGAGGATCTTGGCGCAATGGTTGCCGGAACGTACATCGATACCGTTCGCAGCGAGATAAGCGGCTGCGTCCTGGGCAAAGATGCCTTTGACATTAAAGGTCACGAGTCCGACATCCGCCTTCGGGTTGTAGTAGTCGATATTGTCGAGCTGCAGCATCTTTTCCGAGAAATACTTCTGCAGTTCGCGGTCATAGGCTACGATATTCTCCATACCGATATTCATGAGGTATTCGGCAGCCACCTTCATACCGATCGTACCTTCGATATTCGGTGTACCGGCTTCGAATTTATACGGCGCTTCCTTGAGGATGATGTTTCCTTCCTTGTCGAAACGAGCATTGGCACCGCCGCCGAAAAGAAGCGAATCCATCTTTTCAAGAAGCTCATATTTACCATATAAGACACCTGCGCCGCTCGGTCCGCACATCTTGTGGGAAGAGAAAGCGAGGAAATCAACATCGAGATCCTGAACATCCACGATCGCATGCGGAACAGCCTGGGCACCGTCGATCGCGACGACTGCGCCGTAGCTGTGAGCGATCCTGCAGATCTCCTTGACCGGAACTTCATATCCGAGAACGTTGGAAACGAAAGTCAGGGCAACGACCTTGACGCCGTCATGCATCGCCTTCTCGAAATTCTCAACTGTCAGATGACCGTCTTCGGTCAGCGGGACATATTCGATCTTGGCACCGGTCTTATCACAGGCCTTGAACCAGGGAAGGATATCGGAAGCATGCTCCAGATAGCTTGTCAGGACGACATCGCCTTCCTTGAGGTTTTCGTGACCATAGCAGTAGGCAACGATGTTTAATCCGGAAGTTGCGCCGTAGGTCAGAACGATCTCCTTCTCGCTTCTGGCGTTGATGAATTTCTTCATGACCGTACGCGTATCTTCATATAGTCTGGATGCTTCGAAGGAAAGAGGATAGTCACCACGATGAACATTTACCGTGCGGTAATTGTAAAAATCCACGACTGCATCAATGACTGCCTGCGGCTTATAAGCGGTTGCCGCGGAATCAAAATAAATGATATCGGGATGATTACGGATCATCGGGAAGTCTTTACGGATCTTTTCTACATCGAACATATTCTTTCTACCCTTTCTTCTTCCTCTTTCAGAAGTTCCTCTCCTTTTTCAAACTGACGATAATCTTCGCTGTCAGGCAGGAGATAACCTTGTACTAATAATACCAGAGCTTCTTTGCGTGTCAGACCACGGCTGTTCATGTAATACAGAACTTCGTCGCCGATGGTGCCGGAGCTCAGCGCATGGCTTGCTTCAACATCATTCTCATCGATCTTCAGGACCGGGTCAGCACGCAGCTTCTTCGGCTTTCCGATCGTCAGACAACGGGAAGTCTGATGGCATTTCGCTCTTTTCGCGCCCTTCACGATCGTTCCGATGACATCAAGATCAAATACGGAATCATCGAGACAGACCGCCGAATTGGTGATCTCAACGGCGCTGTCGGGACAACGGTTATAGAGATCGAATTTGACGCTCTTCTTTTTGTCGACGAGATAATAGGAATCGACCGTCAGCTTCGCGTGCGCGTTCACATCGATCTGCGTTTCCTGGATAAGCTCCGCGTCTCCCAGTGAGATATAAGTGATCTTCAGTTCCGCATCGCTGACACTGCCGCTTTCCCGCAGATGCACAGTCTTATCGCTGCGGATCACGACCAGGATCTCATGAAAGCCTTCCGTGAGCTCATAGCGGATCTCGCTGTCATCGCTGACCAGAAGAGTCAGACAGCTGTCCGCGTTATCGACGGTCAGGATGTTGTCGATCTCAACGTAATCAGCCATTGCGGATCCCCAGGTTATGCGCGCAGACACCGAGCGAATACACTAACGGTTTTGCCAGCTGTTTCGGTTCCAGTTTCAGTTCCTCATACAGCCAGTCATAACCTTCGTTATCGACTTTTTCAACGAGTTCATAATCACCTTCACAGACAATGCGTCCGTCAAGGATGATGTGGGAATGAGTCGGTTTCAGCAGTGAGAAGAAACGTTCGTAATGGGAAATGACGATCATGCCCATACCTGTCTCCGCCTGCTGCTTGTTCAATGCATCGGCAACGATCTTGATCGCGTCGATATCGAGACCGGAGTCGATCTCATCGAGCAGAGCGAATTCCGGTTTCAGCATCATCATCTGCAGGATCTCATTACGCTTCTTTTCACCACCGGAGAAACCGTCATTAATGAAACGGTGCGCCAGGTCTTCCTTCATATGAAGTTCCTTGATCGCCTTATCCATCTGACGGGCAAATTTAAAGACAGAAACAGCTTCCTCGCTGCGGGCGTTGACAGCCGCGCGCAGGAAATCAGAGTTCGTTACTCCGGCGATCTCCTGCGGATACTGCATCGCCAAAAAAATACCGGCGCGGGAACGCTGATCGACCGGCATCGCCAGGACGTCTTCCCCGTCCAGTGTGATCGAGCCGGAAGTCACCGTATAAGCCGGGTGACCCATGATCGTCTGCAGGAGCGTTGATTTGCCGTTCCCGTTCGGGCCCATCATCGCGTGGATCTCACCGGATCTGATCTCCAGATCGATACCTTTTAATATTTCTTTATCTCCAACGCTTACGTGGAGATCACATACAGTTAATGTTTTTGGCATAAAGGACTGTACCTCCGAAGGGAATTATACCACAGTCTGTTATGAAATCGGTTTTCTACTCTTTTTGTAGACAAATATTGAACAAAACAGAGGAATGTCTGTTTCGGAAACAGCGTGATTCCCTTGAAATGATGCTGAATTCTGAACTTTTTCTGAATTCTCTGTCCGTTCGATTATCCTATTAAACAATTGTGATACTCTTCTAAATAGAGTATAATCTTGTATGTTTTAGGAGGTTTTTATGGATCAAAAAGAACTGATAAAAAAATATTGGTTTGTTGGTCTTGTTGCCGTATTCGCCCTGATCTTCTTAGGCATCTACGCCGGCAGTGAGATCAAGAACAGACCTACCACTGTGAAGACAGCCCAGGAAGACGGAAAATATCTGATCTACCGCTTAGGCGATGACACTTACACAGCCGACGAACTTTACGAAGATCTTTATCCGGCCAACGCGCTGAGCAATGTCTTTGTCCGCTACGACTACATGGTCGTAAACAAAGCTTACGAGACAACGACTGAAATGAACGATATCGCTTCCACCAACGCTCAATATCTCAACAGCGAATACGGTGAAGATACGATCGACTCTGAACTGAAAGTCATGGGCTTCAAGGGTTCGGAAGATCTGGTCAACTACTACATCTATCTGCAGAAGAGCAACCAGTTCCTGAAGGACATCTTCACGAACGATCAGTCCGAACTGGTCGACAGCTTCATTGCCGAAAACAATCCGAAGATCATCTCTCATATCCTGGTCAAGGTCGCCGATGTCGAGACCGTCACCAACTCCGACGGCACAACGACTCTGGTCGCGCATCCGACAGAGGAAGAACAGGCTAAGCTGGATGAAGTCGTCAGCAAGCTCGGTACCGAAGACTTCGCGGAACTCGCAAAACAGTATTCCGAAGACTCCTCCGCCAGCAACGGCGGCAGTCTGGGCTACTATGACGCATCCGTCGCTGCCGGTTATGTTAAGGAATTCTCCGCAGCTGCTGATCCGCTGACAGAAGGTCAGGTCACCGAACCGGTCCTCTCTCAGTACGGCTATCACATCATCCGCTGTGACGCTTCTACCAAGGAAACTTTACTGGCAAATGATTCCTTTATCGCTCAGCTGCAGTCCAAGTATCCGACCGTCTACCAGAAAGCCGTTCTCGCCAAGGGCGCAGAACTCGGCATCGAGATCGCGGACGCTGACATCGCTCAGCAGATCCAGGATGTGATCGCAACCGCTGAAGAAGGAGGTAACTAAGATGAAGAAAGTATTACTCGTACTGCTCGCTGTCCTCTTCTTATTCGGCTGCAGCAATGCCGGCGGAACCGCTAAGGTCACCGATGGTGATACAGCGATCATCACTTCCCCGGACGGAAACTATACAAAGCAGGATCTCTTCGATGCCTTCATGAACACCGATATGTCCTACACTCTCCTGCAGCACATCTCCAAACAGATCGTTGCCAAGGAAGGTTTCGATGTAGAAGCCAGTGTTGAAGAAACCGTCGAGATGTACAAATCCATGTACGGTGAAAGCTTCGACATGCTGACAGAAAGCTACGGCGGTCTGGACGGCTTCAAGGAATACATCCGCGGTTCCGTATCCATCACGAGACTCTATGATGAGTACCTCAAGATGAATATGGAAAAATACGTTGAGGAATACAAGCCGTTCAAAGCCCAGATCGTTTACTTCGACACCATGGAAGATGTCGATAAATTCCTCGGTACAGTCAACAGCGGCGCGGATTTCGCGCAGACAGCTACCGATATGGGCTATCTGCTCGACGCTACCGGCCAGGTCTACACCGATAAGGATTCCCTGCCCTATGAAGTCAAGGAATACATCAATTCCTCTTCTGAAACAGGACTCTCCGAACCGATCGTGACCGTTCTCTCCACAACGGACACCAACGGCACAACGACCGAAACAAACAGATACTATATCGTCAATGTCCTCGACAGAGACTATAACAACTTTGAAGATGAATTCATCAACAGCCTGCGCAGCTACGTTGATAACGCCGCTGCCATGAGCTACTACTTCGAAAAACACAATCTGACCGTTCACGATCAGAGAGTATACGATCTGCTTAGTGCAACATACGAAGGAGTAAAATAATGTGCGTATTCTGTGAGATCATCAAAGGAAACATCCCGTCCGCCAAAGTTTATGAGGATGACAAGACATTAGCCATTCTCGACATTTCCCAGACGACCAAGGGTCATACCCTGGTCCTGCCGAAACAGCATTACGCGAATCTGCTGGAGATCCCGGCAGAGGAGCTCTCAGAGCTGATCGTCAAGGTACAGAAGATCGCAGCCAACAACGTTGAAAAGCTCGGTGCCAAAGGTTTCAACCTCCTGGTCAATACAGGTGCCGTTGCCGGACAGAGCGTTCCCCATCTGCACTTCCATATCATCCCGAGATACGACGAAAACGATTCGATCGAGATCAGCTTCACGGAGAACAAATTCGACCTCACAGAGATCTCTGCTCTCCTGAAATAGAGCTCAGAAACAAAACAGATCAAGCATGCCCAGGCATGCTTTTTCTTTTACCCGGACAAACAAAAAGGCCAGCCTTCCGGCCGGCCATATTTTGCAAAGCGGATGAACTGGGATCAGTTCTCGTCGTTGTAGGCGAGAACGTATCCGGCAGACATGCATACAAGAACAATCAAAACTCCTAACACTTGAACTACCTCCCATGCGCCAAGCGCAAACTATTAGATAATAACACAAATCAAAGAGAATGCAACAGCTTTTTTTCGAAAAACAAAAATAACATCCGCGTTATCGATCTCTTTTCTTTCTTAACAATTCCTCTATTATTCAGAAAGCCGTTTACAGGCCTCTCAGCGCGCGGAATCCTTTCTTTAAGACTCCCTTGCCCTTCCGGATCTTTCCGGCAAATAAAAACCCGGAGGCGGCATTTCTGCTGCTTCCGGGCATTGAAGTCTGTGGTCAGGATGAAGGGATTTGAACCCTTGACCTCTTGAACCCCATTTTTCTATCCTTATTTATATATAAGTGCATAAATTTATATAAAAGTATGCGAAAGTTAGCTATTTATGCGGATATTTTGCATGTTTCTTATTTTCCAATGTTTTTTAATTATTGTTGTCCAAAAGTTGTCCAAAAATCGCTAGGCTTTCAGCAGCCAATGGACGTAATTATTAAAAACGGCGATGAGTTAGTTGATGTCGTGAGGATAAAACATAAATAAAGGCGCTCCACCGAAATAATTCGACAAAGCGCCTTCTCTACCCTCAT
>JAUNQE010000029.1 GCA_030536365.1 Erysipelotrichaceae bacterium
GCAGACTCCGGAAGATAACAGTTCGTCGATCTCTGATCCTATAAAACAATAAAAGTCGGGCTCCGGAAAGGGACGCCCGGCTTTTTGACAGAAGGAAAAGAAGACCGCCGGCAGCCCGGCGGTCGTATCTGTTATTGGGTTTCTTCCTCTTCTTCCTTGCGCCTTTTCCAGAGCAGGATGATGAACCAGATGAGTCCAACACCGGCCAGAAGCGGGATCAGCAGGAGCCAGGGCAGCCAGCTTCCTTTTTCCTTCCGGGTTTCACCGTTATCCGGAAGTTCCGGCTCTGCCGTCGTTCCGGGTTCGGGTTTTTCCGTATTGGTGTCCTTTGTCGGCGCGGGTCTGGTCGTCGGGGTCACAGTCGGCTCCGCGGTCGGTGCCGGAGTTGGCGCCGGCGTTCTTGTCGGCTGCGGGGTGACATGGATCACGTTCGGTGTGGGCGTCGGAGTCACGTTTCCGGAATTATCCGATGGCTTTTCCGGTTCGCTGTTCGGTTTGATCACCGGCGGCGCCTGTCCGTAGACTTCCTCAAGCGGAATGACCGATTTGATACGGCTCGTGTCAACGGTCGGGGAATCGCATTCCTCCCCGTCGAACAGGACATAGATCGTCGCGTTCTTGCAGCCGTCTTTCGCGTACATACCGGAGGGGCTGACAGCAGCGCCTTCCGCGGTCTTGCCGCCTTTGATCGTGAATTATTCACGTGAGATCTCAACACCGCGTTCCTCATCGCGGACAACGACTTCAAATGTCTTTTCGGTATAGCCGAAATTCGTTACCCGGTAGCTGAGTTCTTCCTGCATGTTTTCGAAAAGATGATCGACAGTCGCTTCCAGATGTCCTCCGGGGATCGTGCAGCTGATCCGGCTTTCGACTTCGATGTTCTTCACGGCTGCTGATCTCCAAAGTATATGCCAGCTCTTCCTGTCCTCCTGTTATTATCTCTATTAATAGTAGCATAGGCATTGTGTTTTCTTTACATGCCTCTATGCGTTTGCGTATTTGTTAGAATTAATAAGGCAGAAGAAAAATCTTTAAAAAAGGACTGAATGTGTGACCTGCTCCCTCGTTTCCCGGTCTCTATGGGTGAGGAGGGAAGCAGGGCAGATTCTTCGATCCGCAGAGGAGCAGACAGGAAAAATGGAAGATAACGAAATCGTTGAGCTGTACTGGCAGCGCAGCGAGAATGCGATCAGGGAGAGTGACAGAAAATACGGAAGATATTGTTTTAAGATCGCCCAGAATGTCCTGTTCAACCGTTCCGACAGCGAGGAATGTGTGAATGATACCTGGCTCAAAGCCTGGGAGTCGATGCCTCCGAACCGTCCTGAAAGACTTGGAGCTTATCTGGGACGTATCACCCGCAATCTGGCGCTGAATCTCTATGAGAAGCTGACGGCCGATAAACGGGGAGCCGGAGAAACGCCGGTCGTGCTTGATGAGCTCAGCGAAGTGATCGGAAAGGAATCCGATGTCGAGGCCAATGTTGATCTGACGCTTTTAAAGGATACGATCAACGATTTCCTGCGGCAGCTCGACAGGGAGACCCGCATCATCTTCGTACAGCGTTATTACTATATGGCGACCGTCAAAGAGATCGCCGCCAATCTGCATCTGTCCGACAGCAAGGTCAAGATGACACTGCTGCGGACCCGTGAAAAACTGCGCGTCTGGCTGCAGGAGGAGGGCTACGAGATATGAAGAATACAGATCTCCTGAAAGCGATGAACGGGATCGACGAACGATTCCTGCTCGAAGCGGATCCCTATCAGAAGAAGGTGCGCCGTTCCTTTGCCTTTAAGCGCAGCTGGAAACTCGTTTCCGCCTTTGCGGTCCTGCTGCTTGCCGTCGGCATCTTCTATCCTCTCTACAGCAGACCTGTCTACAATAATTTCACTTCGGATTCCGCACCGGCCATTGCCTATGATTCGAAGGAGGAAAAAGCGGCCGAAGAAGAGAGTATGGTCGAGCTCTTTGCGCAGCTTCCGGAAACGATCGCCGGCAGCCGTCTTTCCGAAAGCTATATCCGGGATGAACACAGTTCAGCTGCCAGCTACTGTGACGGCGAGGGAAAGGAGACCTTCCTTGTCCTGCGTCAGGATATCCCGTTCACGTATCCGTCGGTGATGCCGGCTTCCGATAACGGAAGGGAAATGCAGGATGCGCTGCCGCACACGACGGTCATTGAAAACAGCGACGGCTGTTCCGTCTACTGGCAGGAAGACGGATTCTACTATTGTCTTGAGATCCGCGGCAGTGAAAACTGCAACGCTGAGATCATCGCGGAAGCGGTCAGCTCGATCCGCTGAGGAGAATAAAAAAATGAAAAAGATCTTGCTTGCATTATGTCTTTTTGTCGTACTTTTAACGGGGTGTTCCTCAAAAAGCGACACGAACTACTACACCGGCTCCTACGCTGTTACGAGCGAGGAAGCAAAAGGGGATTACGCGGAAGCCGAACAGGCGCCGCAGGCTTCAAACAGCGGTATTTCCCTGGAACAGAGCGATACCGAGAAACTCGTCTATACCGGCTGGATGTCGATCGAGACAAAGGACATGGACAGTTTCCTTACGGAATTCGCGGAGCTGGTCAGACAGTATCAGGGCATCACCCAGAACATGTCGGAAAACAATTACGGCAACCGCCGCAATCTGTCACTGACCCTGCGTGTTCCCGCCAAGGATTTTGAGAGTTTCATCGAAGCGCTGCGCAGCGGCTCCGGTTCGATCACCAACATCCATACGAACGTCGAGAATATCACCCGCCGTTACAACGATAACGAGATCGAGATCGAGGCTCTGGAGACCCAGCACACGCGTCTTCTCGAACTGATGGCGCAGGCAGAGGATCTCAGCGACATCATCCTGATCGAAGAGAAACTGACAGATGTGGAGACTCGTCTGAATATCCTGAAATCCTACCGCTCGGAGATGGACGAAGATGTCGCCTACAGCACGATCGATATCGAGATCAGTGAGGTAAAGACCTATACCCGCACATCCTTCGGACAGCGCCTGAAAGAGGCTTTTGAGAAATCCTGGATCGACTTCGCGGACGGTATGGGCAACTTCTTCATCGGTCTTGTCTATTATCTGCCGGTCCTCCTGCTTCTGGTAGTTCTCTGTCTGATCCTGCGCAAGCCGGTCGGAAAGATCTTCGGCAGGCTGCGCCGGGGCCGGAAAAAGGAAACAGCCGAGTAAAGGAAGATATATCGCATTGCTTGAAAGCTTAACACGTCTGTGTTAAGTTTTTCTTATTGAAAAGGCAGGGTGCGAGCCATGAAAATAGCAGTATACTGCGGATCTTCCGCAGGCAATAAATCAGTATTCACAGAACGTGCCGGACAGCTCGGCAAAAAGATGGCCGAAAACGGACATACGCTCGTCTACGGCGGTTCCAAGACCGGCATGATGGGCGCGATCGCCGACGCGGTGCTTGCGAATAAGGGGAAGGTCATTGGTGTGGTCCCGGATGTACCGGTCATCAAGGAAAGGACACATCCCGGTCTTACAGAATGCATCTATACGGATACGATGGCGGAACGCAAGAGCCGCATGATCGATCTCGCGGACGCTTTTGTCGCTATGCCCGGCGGTATCGGAACACTGGATGAGATCACCGAAGTCATCTCGCTTTCCAGCCTCGGCATCGTCAACGGCGCGATCGTCTTCCTGAATACCGAAGGCTATTACGACGGTGTGAAAGAACTTTTGAAAAACGTCGTCTTCAACGGCTACGGCCGTCCGGAATACTTTGAACGTATCCTTTTCTCCGATGATCCGCAGGAGATCGTTGAATTCATAGAACGCTGCGGAAACGCGAAGGAACAGGAGGAAAAAGAATGATCTCGGAAGAGACAGTCAGAAAGATCCTGCAGTTCACGGAAGACCGTGACTGGGATCAGTTCCATTCGCCGGAAAACCTTGCGAAATCGGTCGCGATCGAAGCCGGGGAACTATTGGAATGTTTTCAGTGGAGCGGCGAATACGATCCGGAGCACACGGCTGAAGAACTGGCGGATGTGATGAACTACTGCGTCCAGCTGGCGGATAAGCTCGGATTCGATATGGACCAGATCCTGCTGGATAAACTGGAAAAGAACGCGAAGAAATATCCGGTCGAAAAAGCGAAGGGCAGCAACCGGAAATATACAGAACTGGACAGGGAGGAAGAAAGATGAGAACGCTCTATTACAACGGCAATATCTATACCGGTGAAGGCAGCGCGACCGCGTTCATCGTCGAGGATGACCGCTTTGCGGAGGTCGGAAACGAAGAACTTCTGAATGCGTCTTACGACTGCAAGGTCGATCTTCAGGGACGTTTCGTCTCGGCGGCTTTCAACGATTCCCATATGCATCTCCTGGGTTACGGCAGCTCCCTCAAAATGGCGGATCTTGCCAAGCATACTTCTTCTTTAAAGGGGATGCTGGACTATCTGCGCGAATACATCAATTCCCTCGAACTGCGTCCGGGACAGTGGATCCGCGGCCGCGGCTGGAACCAGGATTATTTCGCGGACGTGAAGCGTATGCCCGACCGTCATGACCTGGATTCGCTTTCCACGGAATACCCGATCGTGATCACCCGCAGCTGCGGTCACAGCTGTGTCGTCAACAGCAAGGCTCTCGAGATCGCCGGCATCACTGCCGAAACAAAGGCGCCGATCGGCGGCGATATCGGCAGAGAGGCAAACGGTGAGCCGGACGGCAGACTCTACGACAACGCGATCGATGAGCTGCTTGATTCCTTTATCCCTCTTCCGGACAAGGAGGAGATCAAGGACATGATCCGTCTTGCCTGCAAGGCGCTGAACTCTTTTGGCGTCACCAGCTCCCAGACCGATGACTACTGTGTCTTCCGTGAAGTACCCTTTGAAACGGTGAATGCCGCCTACAGGGAACTTGAGGAAAGCGGAGAACTGACTGTCCGCGTCTACGAGCAGAGCAATTTCACGACGCTTGAAGAGCTGACCCGCTTCGTTGAAGCAGGAAATGTTACCGGCACCGGCAGCGACTGCTTCAAGATCGGTCCGCTGAAAATGCTGGGCGACGGTTCTTTGGGAGCGCGCACAGCGCATCTCTCTCGTCCTTATGCCGATGATCCTTCGACTTCCGGATTCTCGCTGTTCACAAGAGAACATATGAACGCGATGGTCAGCTATGCCAACGCGCACAATATGCAGATCGCGATCCACGCGATCGGTGACGCCTGCCTTGACCAGGTCCTGGACGCGATCGATCTGGCCTTACAGGAAAACCCGCGTGAAGACCACCGTCACGGCATCGTTCACTGCCAGATCTCCCGCGCTGATCAGCTGAAACGGATCGAAGAACTGAAACTGCATGTCTACGCGCAGTCGATCTTCATCGACTACGACAACCACATCGTTGAAAAACGTGTCGGAAAGGAGCTTGCTTCCACGAGCTACTGCTGGAAGACACTCATGAAGAACGGTGTATGTGTTTCCAACGGTTCCGACTGTCCGGTCGAACTGCCGGATGTTCTTGAAGGCATCGAATGCGCGGTCACCCGTACTTCTCTCGACGGTACCGGCCCGTATCTTTCGGAAGAAGCCTTCACTGTAAAAGAGGCGCTTGATTCCTTTACCGTCAACGCTGCCAGAGGCAGTTTCGAGGAAGACCGCAAGGGTAAGATCAAGTCCGGCTACCAGGCCGACTTCACCGTCCTGGAGGAAGATCCCTTTGCCGTCGATCCGCGTCATATCCACGCGATCAAGGTCTGCGAGACCTGGTTCGCCGGTAAGAAGGTCTTTCAGGCATAACAAATAAAAAAACGGATCAGCGATCCGTCTGGTTCAGGCTTCCTGCTTCGGCAGGGAGCTTTTTATATATCGTGAAGTACATCGTTAAGAAGCAGGCGAGTCCGCCGACGATATTGGAGATCGGCTCCGCCAGGAAGACGCCGTTGACCCCGAACCCGAGACCGGGTAACAGCAGTGTCAGCGGCACAACGATGATGACCTTACGCAGAAGCGAGAAGAAGATCGCCTGGGGCGCCCGCTTCAAAGAGGTGAAGGCAGCCTGGCCGCCAAGCTGGAAGGTCATAAAGAAGAAACCGGCAAAATAGATGCGGATCGCGGCTGCGCCGGGTGCCGTCAAGGAAGCATCATCGGTAAAGATCGCGATGAAGAATTCAGGGAACAGCATGACTGCCGCCAGTGCGACAGCGGTATAGATCCCCATGAAGAGGGTCGTGAAGCGGATGCTCTGACGGATTCGTTCCGGTTTGCCGGCGCCGTAGTTGAAACTCATGACCGGCTGGGAAGCGCTGGAGATCGCGGAAGCCGGCAGCTGGAAGATCTCACGGATCGAGTTGATGATCGTGATGACACCGACATAGAGATCGCCGCCGTAGTTGCGCAGCATGACGTTGCAGAGGATCTGCACGAGGGCGGAGGTGCCCTGCATGATGAAGCCGGTGACGCCGAGCGGGATCATCTGTCTGAGACAGGAGAAGTCGGGGACCATGTTTTCCCTGCGCAGTCTGTAGGGCGCGTCTGCCTTTAAGAAGAAATAAAGCGCGTAGAGCGCAGAGGCTATCTGCGAGATGACGGTCGCGATGGCCGCGCCGCGGACACCCATGTTTAAGCCGTAGATAAACAGCGGGTCAAGAACGATATTGAGCACTGCGCCCAGAAAGATCGTCATCATGCCGTAGCGGGGGAAGCCGGAAGCGTTGATGAAACCGTTCAGGCCGGTCGCCAGCATCGAACCGGTGATGCCGAAGATGTAGTAACGCAGATATTCGTTCGCGTAAAAGTAGGAAGAGTCGCTCGCCCCGAAGAGATACAGGATCGGCTTGCGCCAGAACCAGGCAACAAAGAACAGCACGACCGAGGTATACACCAGCATGCCGCAGACCTGACCCAGGTAGCGCTCAGCCTTTTTCGTATCCTCCTGCCCGCGGGCGATCGCGAAGATCGGGGTGCCGCCGTAGGCAAAAAGACTGGTGAAAGCCATGATCAGAGTAGTGATCGGGAAGGAGAGACCGACGCCGGTCAGAGCCAGGGAACCGATCTCCGGCAGGTGGCCGATATAGATGCGGTCGATAACGTTATATAAAAGATGGACCAGCTGCGCCAGCATCAGCGGAAGGGACTGGGAAAGGATCACCTTCGGGATGCTGCCGCTGCCGAAATCGTTCTGTTTCTTACTCATGAACACCATTTTACACAAAAACGATCCGGAGTGAGAAAAAAAGCAGCCGGGCTGCTTGGAAAATACTTTGCATGTTTAGCGCGGTGGGAGCGGCATTCCCAGATCCTGAAAGAAACCACGCGTAAAATAGCGGCTGATCATTTCCGGAGATATCCGGAAATCATTCATGATCCAGTATTCGATGCTTCCGATAAAGGCGGTTGCCATGACATAGGTATAATACTCGTTGTTTTTGCCGCTGAATTCAATGTAGGAACTGTAATAATTCTGGAACTGGCGCGACAGATTGGCATTCATCGTATCGCGCAGTTTGATCTTGAAATCCTTGAAACACGGTTTTGAAAACAGTGTGCGGAATAAGTCCTGTCTTTCGTAGATATAACGGAAGCGCAGATAGTTCAGTTCATAGATATCATGCCAGTCGCTGATCTTGCTTCTTGAGTGAAAGAAATCGTTGATGATCGTTTTCATATCGTTGATCGTGTCGTTGATGATCGTATCACGCAGATCGTAGATATCCTGGAAATGGTTATAGAACGTTGTCCTCGTTCCGCCTGCTTTTTCCATGATCTCCTTTGCGCTGATCGCGCCGATCCTCTTCTCCTCGAGCAATTCTAAAAAGGCCGACTGGATCTTCGAACGCGTTTTATCTGTCTTTCTGGTCGTCATGTAATAAGGATAAAACACTTGTTTGAAAGATAATTGTACAATTTGTACAGAAACGTAAAATCTGTCACATCTAAAGAAGCGGAATACAACACGTTACAACATTGTGTATAAAACAAAGTTGGTTTTTCACTCTATATTGTGCGCATGGAGGAACATCATATATGTCGTTAAAATTCAAGGGATTTGGTTTCAAGCATGTGATTGAGATCATCTCGATCGTTCTCGGTATCTTCCTCGCGACGAGACCGGGCAACGAATCTCTGTCAGCGGAAGCTTTCAAGATCCTCGGTATCACTCTCTGGGGTGTAACGAACTTCGCTCTGGGTCTGGCTCCGTTCTACGCGACAGGTCTGCTGATGTGCGCTCTCTGGTTTGTTTCCGGAGCTGTACCTGCAGGCACTATCTTTTCCGGATTTGCCGGAACGACTTTCTGGCTGATCATCGGCTGCATGAACCTTGCGGCAGCCGTAAAGAAAAGCGGACTTCTCAAGCGTCTTACCCTCCTCTGTCTGAAATACTTCAAGCCGACTTATGGTGGTCAGATCATTGCGATCATCCTGGTCGGTACCCTGATCTCGCCGCTGATTCCCGCTACAGTCGCGAAAGTCGCGATCATGGGCGGCCTTGTCTACGATATCAGTGAGGAACTTGAACTGCCCAAGCGCGGTATCGGCCGTTTCGGCATGCTGCTGGCACTGTGGCTCGGTTTCAACATTTCCGGTAACTACTTCCTCAGCGGCGCTTTCCAGGCTTATATGGTCAAAAGCGCGATGCCGCCGGAGTCTCAGGCTGTGTATACCTGGATGACCTGGTTCATCCGTTCACTGCCGTGGTCGATCACAATGATCGTCCTCTATTACCTCTTTATCCGTTTCTTCTTCAATGAGAAGAGCTACAAAGAGATCACCAAGGACTACATCGTCAATAAGCTCAAAGCTCTCGGCGATTTCTCCAGAGATGAGAAGGTCACAGTCGTCGTCATGGTCTGCGCGCTGATCAGCTTCATGCTGGAAAGAGTCACCGGCATCAGTTCCATGGTCACAGCACTCGTCGCGATGTCTGTCCTGAATTTCTTCAAAGTCCTGACCGCAAAAGAGTTCATCAATGATACCGCATGGCATCTTGTCATCTTCTACGGTATCGCTCTGGGCATGGGCGCCGTCTTCTCCAGCGTCGGTATCACGGAATGGCTCGTTTCCACGGCTTCTCCGTACATGCAGGGCTTAAGCAATCCGTACCTCTTCGTAACCGTTCTCTGCGCGATGATCTACGTCGTCCGTATCTTCCTCGATCAGATCACGACCAACACGATGGTCGTCGGCATCGTTGTACCGTTTGCGACAGCACTTGGATTCGATCCCTTTGTCGCGGCGGTCGTCGTATACGGCTGCAGCGTAGTCTTCTATCCGATGTATGTCCACCCGACAATGCTGGTAGCACTCGGCACACTGGGCGGCGAAGAGAATGTCGATATGGGCAAGGCGCCTCTGGCAGACGTTGCCTACATGGTCGTCAACTGGCTCGGTTTCCTGGCTTGTGTTCCGCTCTGGAAACTGTTCGGTATGTGCTAGACCGGAATCTGACTGCAGAAATAATAATCATGATCAACGGAACCCCGGATGTTGGACACCGACAGAAGGGGTTCTTTTCTGTGGGTGTAGCTCGGGCACTGTTGACAACAGTTATATACTGTTATATACTGTTTGCGAGGTAAAAGAATGCGCATTATACTCAACAACAACTCAATGATCCCGATCTATGAACAGCTCGTTTCCCAGATCAAAAATGAGATCATCTCCGGTAAACTCGCGGAAGGAGAAGCTTTGCCTTCTGTCCGCAGCATGGCTGCCGATCTGAAGATCAGTGCTCTGACCGTTAAAAAAGCCTACGACTATCTCGAGGCGGAGAATTTTGTCACGACGGTGCACGGTAAAGGAACTTTTGTGAACGCAGCCGACCGTCAGCTCGCTTTTGAAGCGAGAAGGAAGGCGGTAGAGGATGAACTCGCGAGAGCGGTCGAAAAAGCGAAGATCGCGGGAATGAGCAGGGAAGAGATCCGGAGCATGCTGGATATCCTTTTGGAGGAATAAAACGATGATTGAGATCAAGGATCTTGTCAAAAGATACAAGGATTTTGAACTGAATGTCTCACTGAGCATCCCGGAAGGCCGGATCAGCGGACTGATCGGCAAAAACGGTGCCGGTAAAAGCACATTGATCAAGGCGATCCTGGGTCTGATCCGGAAAGACGGCGGAAGCGTACAGGTCTTCGGAAAAGATCCCCGTGAACTGACGAACGAGGAAAAGCAGAAGATCGGTGTTGCTTTAGCGGAATCCGGTTTCAGCGGTTATCTGAATGTGAATGCCGTCGCTGAGATCCTGAAAAATATGTATGTGCGTTTTGATGAAGAACTTTTCCGGAAACGCTGCGATGAGTTCCGCCTGCCGCTCGACAAGCCGATCCGGGAATTCTCGACCGGCATGAAGGCGAAGCTGCGCGTGTTGACAGCACTGTCTGTCAATGCCGAGCTACTGGTCCTGGATGAACCGACAGCCGGTCTTGATGTGGAGGCCCGCAATGAGATCCTGGATATGCTGCGGAAATATATGGAGGAACAGCCGGAGACTTCGGTCCTGATCTCCTCGCACATCTCCAGCGATCTGGAGAATCTCTGTGACGATGTCTATCTGATCGATGGCGGAAAGCTGATCCTGCACGAGGATGCGGATGTCATTCTTTCGCAGTATGCCATCCTGAAATGCGATGAGGACACATATAAAACACTGGATCAAAGCTATCTTTTGAGAACGGTAAAGGAAAAGTTCGGTTACCGCTGTCTGACGAAGGAAAAACAGTTCTATCAGGAGAACTATCCAGGTCTTGTCATCGAACGTGTCGGGATCGATGATCTGATCTTAATGCTGACAGGAGGAAAGAAGTAATATGAAAGGCCTTTTTATCAAAGATTTCTTTCTGGCTTTCCGCAACAGCCGTAATCTAATTATCTTTACATTCGTTTGTCTGATCATGAGTCTGTCCTTGGACCCGGCGTTCGGTATCGGTTACGGCATCCTGCTGATGGGGACGGTCGCTTTGGGAACGCTGACCTTTGACGAATATGATAACGGTCTTCCGTTCCTGATGTCACTTCCGATCAATGCCAGGACCTATATCCGGGAAAAATTCCTGTTCTGCTTCCTGGCGGAGCTGATCGGTGCGGCAGCCGGCGTGCTGTTCTCACTTCTGGCCTCTCTCATCCGCAAACAGCCGATCGTTCTGGAAGACTATCTGTCATTTGCTGCTGGTATGCTGCCGGCGATGTTTCTGATGTTGTCGCTGATGATCGCGTTGCAGCTGAAATTCGGCGCGGAGAAGAGCCGCCTGATGATGCTGATCATATACGGAGGTTTTGCCGGTATCATGATTTTTACGGGATCCATGAAGGACCAGTTCCTTCCGCAGCTGTCCGGCCCGGTCGCGTTCCTGCAGAGACAGCCGCCTTTGCTTCTGATCAGCGTATTACTGCTGATCTTCCTTCTGCTGGTCGGAATACTCTACAGAGTGTCTGTAAAGATCATGGAAAACAAAGAATTTTAAAAGAGCCCGAGGGCTCTTTTATTCTGCTTGCAGTTTTTTCAGATAGCGCCAGACCCGGATGTCCAGCATGCCGCGCACATCTTCGTAGTTTTCCAGATGTTCACGGATGTAGGTACTGGAAATGTCCATTTCCTTCAGTAAAAGGATGCGATAATCGTTTTTATTCAGTTCCGCCATTTCTTTTTTGATATCGATGCCGTTCCGGCGGACCAGAAGGAAGGGATATTCCAGAAGTTCCCTGTAATTCTTCCATTCATCGAAGCGGGGCAGATTGTCCGCTCCCAGAACGAGTTGAAGCTCGTTTTCCGGCCAGCGTTTTCTAAGTTCCCGCATCAGCTGGTAGGTGTAGGGAAGCTCGTTTTCTTCTTCCTCGATCACGATCCCGCCTTTCTCAAAGATCTTCAACATGGCGATCCGGTCTTCCAGGGGCAGGAGATCCTGCTTATCCCAGTAATTGCCGGTCGGCACGATCAGGACCCGGTCGGCGATCTTCTTTTTCAGAAGGTAACGCGCGATCCTGATGTGACCCTTATGGACAGGATTGAAGCTTCCCGGATAGACCGCTATGCGCATCGCTGATATACCGGGATGTGGAATTTGTGGGCTGCGCCGGCATGCAGTTTCTCGATCCGTTTTTTTGCTTCCTCACTGACTTCCTCACCGTTCATATAAGCCGCGATCTCGCGGTAGGTCACACCGAGTTTGTCCTCGTCGGTCTGGTTGCTGAGATCGTCGTTCGGTGTTTTGTAGAGGACTTTCGGCGGGACCTCAAGTTCCTCGCCGATACGGATGACTTCCTCGACGGTGTAGTCGTTTAAAACACCGATATCATAGGTGGAATCGCCGCCTTTGGTGAAATAGCCGACATAAAGCTCGCATTTATTGCTGGTGCCGGCGACGAGATAAGTGCCGCCTTTCATTGCGGAATACCAGGCTGCGACATAATAATTTGTCGCCATGCGCAGACGCGGCTTCAGATTGATCTCGCTGTTGACGAGATCTTTTTCATCTGCGCCGAGTTTGGCAATCTCGTTTTCAAAAGCATCGAAGCTGGCAGTCAGATCGATATTGATCAGCTCAAAGCCATACTTTTCAGCAACTAATTTCGCATCATCCGCGCAGCTTTCCGGGCTGTGGCAGGGCATGGTGATGCCGACGACATTCTCCTTGCCCAGGGCTTTGGTGAAGAGGGCAGCGACAACACCGGAGTCCTTTCCGCCGCTGATGCCCAGGACAACGCCTTTCAGATGACACTTCTCATAGTAATCGCGGATGAAGGCAACGATGCCTTCGACTTCTTTTTTTGGATCAAACATTTGTCTTACCTGCCTCTCTGATCATTTTCTGTTTCAGGGCGATGTAGCGGTCGGTGCCGTCTACATAGTATTCATGCGGATTGACGATCCTTCGTACTTCCGGATAGAGCTTTTCGATCTCAGCCAGACAGTAGCGCATTCTCTCTTCGCTGCTCGGCAGAGTATAGACGAGCTTGCCGTCTTTGAAGATCGTTTCCTGCAGCGGTTTCAGCTCATAGTTGCGGATGACTGAGAATTTATCGAAGTGGGTGAGGGAAGTGATCTGCATATTGTCTTCCGGCAGCACTTCGTCCTTTTCACAGACGATGTCCGCCATCGCGTATCCGCTTTCCTTATCGAAAGCACGGTATAGATTCTTGAAGGAAGGATTGACGATCTTGATCACGTCATTGCTGAGCTTGATCTTGGGGATGACTTTTCCGTCTTCGATGATCGCGACTTCCTTATAGACACAGCCCATGCGTCCCTCCGGTTTGGAAATGTTGTCGCCGACACCGAGGGAATCGAAGCAGGCGCCCTGCAGACGCAGGGAAAGGATGACTTCCGCGTTCAGAGAATTGGACAGACAGATCGTTGCGTTCGGGAAACCGGCATCGTCCAGCATCTTTCTTGCTTTCTTGGAGAGATAGGCCAGGTCGCCCGAGTCGATACGGATGCCGATGTGATCGAGCGGCATGCCAAGCTCACGCATCGTTTCAAATGTTCTGATCGCGTTCGGCACACCGGAACGAAGGGTATCGAAAGTATCGACCAGCAAAAGGCAGTTGTTCGGGTAGCATTTTGCGAAGGCCAGGAAAGCGTCGTACTCGTTATCGAAGGCTTCCACGAAACTGTGCGCCATCGTTCCCAGCGCTTTCGTTCCTTCCGCCTTACCGGCAAGGACATTCGAGGTGCCGCTGCAGCCGGCCATCAGCGCATAGACAGAAGCATCGAGCGCCGCTTCCGGACCATCTGCCCGGCGGGCGCCGAATTCCATGACTCTCACATTTTCCGGGGTGGCATCAAGGATGCGTCTGGCAGCTGTTGCGTGTTCCATCGGACCGTTCACCATCGAAAGGATCGTTGTCTCCACGATCTGGGCTTCGATGATCGGAGCTTCGATCGTGATCAGCGGTTCATTCGGGAAGACCGGGGTCCCGTCCGGGATCGCGTATACGTTTCCGTTGAAATGGAAGTCCTTGAGCTTTTCAAGAAGTCCTTCACTGAGACCGAGGGAACGCAGATAATCGATGTCCTCCTCTTTGAACTCGATATTCTGCAGATAATCGATGACCTTATCGAGTCCTGCCATGACCGCGTAGCCGCCGTTGTTCGGGGTCTTGCGGAAATAGACATCAAAGACTGCCCGCAGATCCTGCATGCCGTTGCGCAGATAGGCATCGGCCATCATGAATTCATAAGCATCGGATAAAAGGGAATAGTTGCGTGCGTTTTTCATTTACAATTCCTCCGTCGAGACACCGGACAGTTCCATCAGCCGGTTTGCCATCTCGTTGTATTCCGCCCGCGGATGTCCCGGGGCGCTGTAGGTCTCGGTCAGGTTCCGCGGAGCCCGGACCGTGACCTTACGGTTGTTCTGATCGAAATAATTGGTCAGCGGCATTGCCAGGTTCATGACACAGATATCTGTACAGCAGCCGCAGATGATGACTTCTTCAAGAGATGTCATGGCGTTGATATCTTCCAGGAAGCCCGGCGCGAAGACCGCGCTGGTGGAGTTCTTTTCATAATCCAGAGCATCGGAAGCGTATTCCCTGAGTTCATCAACCAGTTCGCTTTCACTCGTTCCGGCAATACAGTGCACCGGGAACTTGCGGAACTCCGCTGCGTCTTCCGGATGGCAGTCACGGATGAATGCCAGGCCGTCGCAGTGTGAACTCTCGATACAGTTTCGGATCGCGGGCAGGATCCCGGCGATCCCGGGGTCAGCCATGTTGCCTTCCCGGATAAAGCCGTTGACCATGTCGACGATGACCAGCAGTCTTTTGATCTCTTCTTTTTTCTTCATGTGGAATGTCCTCCTTGTTTATCATCTATATTGAAATCTCCGGAAGAAAAAATCCCCCCCTATCGAAGGAATTTCATTCTTTTCCGGAGCTGTCGCTCATTACGACTTTCGCACTTACTTCATTTGCATGCCGGACGGCTTCATCCAAAGTTTCCCCTTTGGCCCTGCAGGCGAGGATCGCCGCGCAGTGGGCATCGCCGGCTCCTGTTGAGTTCTTCTGTTTGACCGGCTTGACCGGATAAACACGCAGATCTCCGTTTTCGCAGGAAACCACTTCCCGGGCACCGTCGGTGATGACGACATCACAGTTATAGCGCGCGTTGAGTTTCTTTGCCGCTTCGCGGGCATTCTCCGCCGGGTCGTTCAGCTTTTCGAGATAGGCGAGGGCCTCCCTGCGGTTGAGATGCAGCAGCGAGCAGGCGCTCATCGTCTCTTCATTCTTGGCGACCGGGATCTCGCAGATCCTTCCGCCCGGGGCATAACAAATATATCTTTCCGTATTCTTTTTCAGGAAATCGATGATATATTTTCCGCTTTCCTCCTCGACTTCCAGTCCGCAGACATAGATCAGATCATACGGAGTAGGATCGAGTTCGTTGAACCATTCTTCCTTGAAGTGGTATTCCGCGCCGTGAACGCTCATGAACGTGCGGTTTCCTTCCTGATCGATCAGGCAGTAGCAGCAGCCGTTCTCTTCCTCACTGCGCAGGCAGGGCTGCACTTTGGCGGAAGCGGATTCCTTCAGGATGAAATCCCCATAGATGCCTTTGCCTACCGGCGAAAACAGGGTGCAGGGGACCCCGAGATCAGCGATCACTGAAGCGACATTGAAGGCGCATCCGCCCAGGGTCATTTTCTGGTAATGGATGTTGACGTCTTCTTCCAGTGCCGGCAGCTGATCGAGATGAATATGAATATCAGCAACTGTGGAACCGATGACTAAAATCTTTTTCACATTGATACCTGTCTTTCTTTCTCTAACATTATAAAACATATTGATAAAAAATAAAGATATTTCACAAACTTTTTTCCTGTCGGCGTCTTTCCTGGATCGTCTCCAACTTATTTATATAAGGATATTTGAAATTTTTTAACCGTTCGAGAGGCTGCAGATAGCAGAGAAAGGCCTGAAAATCAAGTAATATTGTTATTTTGAAAGCTATTTTGATATAATTTGATTACTAACGGAGGTTTTTTGTCATGGCTAAATTATCGAGAACACAGAAGTATGCGGAACTGAGAAACCGCCTGGAAAACGATCACGAGATCGATCTGAATACGGCTCATCTCAGCGAATACGGAAACAAGCTGAACGATCTTCAGCAGAAGATCACTGAAGAGGCAAAAGACAATTTAACAGATCTGAGTGAAAAGGTCGAAGACAAAGTCGAGAAAGTCAAAGAAACAGTCGAGGAAAAGCTCGAGGAACTCGAAGAAGGTCTGACCGAAAAGTACGATTTCGTCATTAAGGAGTTGACAGGAGATGTCGATGATTACACCTCGACTTTCGAGATCCCGCTCGCGGATATCACGGAAGAACTGAACTCCGAAAAAACAGATGACAAAGCCAGTGAAGTAGTTGAAGAAACCACCGAAGACGTCAAGAAACTCTCCGATGATGTAATTAATCTTTTCAATATTGAAGAAAAACCGGCCGTTGAAGAACCGGAGATCGTAAGCGAAGTCGTTGAAGTCGCTGAGCCGGTCGTTGAGCATGTTGAAGAACCGGTCATTGAAGAGCCAGTCGCTGAACCGGTTGTTGAACCGGTCGTAGAGACTGTCGAAGAAGTCGCAGAACCAGTTGTTGAAACTGTTGTTGAAGCAGCTCCGGAAGTTGTTGAAGAAGTTGTTGAACCTGCAGCAGAAACGGTCAAAGAAGTTGCAGAGACTGTCGCTGAACCGGTCGTTGAAGAAGTTGTTGAAACTGTCGAAGAACCGGTAGTTGAACCTGAAACACAGGTAGATGAGATCATTCCGGAAAGAGCGGAAGATATCATCCTTGAATGGACTGCTGAACGCGAAGGAAAAGCAGAAAAAGCTGAAGAGCCGGTCGAAGAAGAACCGGAAAGCCGCTTTGTATTCCCGTGGGATGTAAGAGAAGAACCTGAAGAGACCCCGGCAGAAGAACCGGCCGAAACCGTTGAAGAACCTGTTGAAACACCTGTAGAAAACGAGCCGTTCATCTTCCCGTGGGACAGAAAGAACGAGACAGAAGAAACTGTTAGCGAACCGGTAACTGAGCCTGTCGAAGAACCAGTCGTAGAGACTGTTCCGGAAGTTGTCGAGGAAGTCACTGAACCTGTTGTTGAAGCAGCTCCGGAAGTTGTAGAAGAAGTAACCGAGCCTGTAGCTGAGACAGTTGAAGAAGTTGTTGAGACAGTTGAAGAGCCGGCTGTTGAAGAAGTCACTGA
>JAUNQE010000030.1 GCA_030536365.1 Erysipelotrichaceae bacterium
GGAGCTGGTTTTTATGTTCGTTATCTGTTGTAGTATTCGACAACGAGCAGTTCGTTGAAGTCTGTGTTGAGTTCGTTTCTTTCCGGGAGACGGACGTATTTGCCCTTCTTGTTCTCCTTGTCAACTTCAACAAATCCCTTTGTTGCAACAGCTGCTTCCAGAGCTTCGTTGATCACGGACATGTTTCTGGAACGTTCCTTGATCTCGATAACAGAGCCCGGCTTGACCTGTGCGGACGGGATATCGACCTTGCGGCCGTTTACCAGGACATGGCCATGGTTGACCAGCTGTCTGGCAGCTCTTCTTGTTGTAGCGAAGCCCATGCGGTATACCAGATTGTCGATTCTGGATTCCAGCATCTGAAGTAAGATGGTGCCGGTAACGCCTTCGGACTTGGAAGCCTTAACGTATGTGTTGTAGAACTGCTTTTCGCTCAGACCGTAAGTATTGCGGATCTTCTGCTTTTCAGCCTTCTGAAGACCGTAGTTGCTCTGTTTGACTCTCTTGGTCGGACTGCCGTGCTGTCCGGGGATGTACGCTCTCTTCTGGAGCTCTTTGCCGGTTTCGAGGACTGAGAAGCCTAAACGTCTGGACAGTCTCCATACCGGACCGGTGTATCTTGCCATACTTTTTCCTCCTTTTGTTGAATGGCGCTCAACAACAGGTGTAAATCATTTCCGGGGGTGTTCCTATTGGAATTTTCATCCTAGTAGCAGGACTACTCTTCTCCTGAAATCGGTAGTAACGCCTGGCCGAAAACTTTACATGCTGCTATATTGCTCAAATACTATAACAAATTCACGGATGTAAAGTCAAATATATCACGTAAAATAACGGGTTTTGCGGTAGAATTATAGTATATATTGTACATTTGTGAAAAATTGAAAACACTTTTATGACAGTGTAAAATAAATAAAAGGTACAGGAGGGTTTCCATGGACGAGAGAACACGTTATATCCTGATCGCTGCTCTGGTAATCGTTGCGATAGTCGTTATCTGGCTGCTGATCCGCAATTCCCATAAAACAAGCATTCGTAAAGAACTGGACGACATCAATGTCCGCTTTAATAAAATACAGACCGTTCCGCTGGCGTTCAAGCTGAACAAGGCAAAGGCGATCGCCAAGATCGACGCCGAGACTTCCTCGACCGTCGAGGAATACTATCAGAAATACGAGACCGCGCAGAAGAACCTTGACCAGCTCCAGGAGCTGATCAACGGGATCGAGGACTCTCTGGCCGGCCGCAAGTTCAGCGACGCCCAGAAGGCGATCAAAATCGTTAATGAAAACCTCAAGGACTCCGAGGAAGAGGTCAACGAGATCGACCGTTTCCTGGATCGTTTTGTCGAGCAGGAAAACAAGCAGCGTGAATACGCCAACGGTCTGAAGGAACAGTTCCGCAACCTGAAACTGCGTATCCACGACCGTGAGAACGAACTGAACTATTCCCTGGAAGGCATCAACGAACGTCTGGCAAACTGCGAAACCCTGTTCTCGTCCGCAGAAGACTGGATGTACGGCAATGAATATGCCGCTGCCCAGGAGAATCTGGAAACCATCGAAAAATCCATCATTGATATCAATGAAAGCATCAACGAGATCCCGGATCTGGTCCAGGAGGCCAGAGGCGTGATCCCGGTCATGGACGATGAGCTCCGCCGTCAGTACGCGCTCTCCACCCAGCGCGGCATCTATCTCGCACATCTGAATCTGGATGAGGAACTCAACAAGAATGACGAGCTCCTGAAGAAGGATCTGCGCATTCTGCTGAAGGGCGAGGTCGAGGGCGTCCGCGAGGATCTCATCGCGATCAAGCAGTCCTTAAACAACGCCTTAGACAAGGTCAAAACTGAGAACGAAGCTTATCGCGATCTGCGCAAGGCTTCCGAAACGATCCGCGAGGAAGTCGGTTCCTTCAATAAGATCGTCAATTATCTCGAAGTCGTCTATGACAAAGAGAAAGAACGCTACAACCTGAATGAGCTCGAGGATATCCTGCGTGTTCAGAAGGAAAACGCGAACCGCTATCAGAAACGCTGTGAGGATCTCGAAAAGAAGATCGCTGACAACAATGAAGCTGCCAGCGGCATCCTCTCTGACGCAGCTCTGATGTTCGAAGCTCTCCGCAAGGATAAGGACTACCTCAAGGAGATCAAGGGAAAGATCGACAAGACTTCAAATGGCGAAGCCAGAGCGATCTCCCAGGTCATGAAACTGCAGGTCGTCCTGAATGAAGTTGAGGTCAAGATCGCGCAGTACCGTCTGCCGGCGATCTCTGACGCATATAAAGCCGACCTTGAAAAGGGTCACCAGTACGTTACCGAGATCAAGGGCATCCTGGCTGAGATCCCGTTAAGGATCGACTACCTGAATACAGTCCTCGATGAGGCGATCGACTTTATCTACAAGCTTTACAACAATGTCAATAACGTGATCGGTATGGCTGTCATGGTCGAAAACGCGATCGTCTTCGGCAACAAATACCGTTCCACACATCCGGAGATCGACCGTGAGCTCTCCAGAGCGGAATTCTCCTATCTGAACGGGGAATACACCCAGGCTCTGATGACGGCGCTTTCCTGCATGGAAACACTGTTCCCGAACTCGATCGATGACAAGATCCTGGAGAACGCAAAAAGTGCTGCCTAAGATCTACCTCGATCATGTCTCCACGACCAGACCGGATCCGGAAGTCCTGGAGACATATTTCCATCTTCTCAAGACGCAATACTCCAACAGTGATGCCTTATATGATGACGGCGTCACTCTTTATCGTTTACAGGAACAATCGCGCGCCAGGATCGCGGAAATGCTCGGTGTAAAGGCGGAGGAAGTCCTCTTTACTTCCGGCGCCTCAGAAGCGAATAATATGGCTTTAAAGGGCGTTGCCTGGAAGAAACGCAGCGGACATATCATCAGCTCCTACTATGAGCATTCGTCCGTTTATGAGGCCTTAAAACAGCTGCAGTCGCATGGTTTCGAAGTGACACTGCTCAAACCCGGCGCTGACGGCCGGATCGCCCCGCAGCAGGTCGCGGAAGCACTGCGTGAGGATACGATCCTTGTCTCGATCATGCAGGTCAATAACGAGCTCGGCAGCATCAACGACATCGCTGCCATCAAGAAGATCGTCAAGAAACAGAGCCATGCCTATTTCCACTGCGATATCACGCAGGCCCTGGGCAAGACCGACATCGATCTTGAAGATGTTGATCTCGCCTCCTTCTCGGCCCATAAGATCCATGGTCTGAAGGGAAGCGGCGTTCTGATCAAGAAGCGCCACGTTGAAATGGAGGCGCTGATCTCCGGCGGCCAGCAGGAATTCTCGCTGCGCGGCGGCACGTCCAACGCGCCGGTGAATATCGTCCTGGCCAAGACATTGCGCAAAGCGCTTGAAAGACAGCCCGCGGCGGTTAAGCACATCAATACCTTGCATGCGTATCTGCTTGAAAAACTGAAGTCGCTTGACGGTGTGAGGATCAACAGTCCCGAAGACGGACTCACGAACCTCGTCAACATTTCGACGCCGGTCAAAAGCGAGGTCATGCTGAACTGTCTGAATCTGAAAGGGATCATGGTCTCCTCAAAATCGACCTGCGGATCCCGGAAAAGTGAGGTTTCGCGCTCCCTGGAAGCTCTGGGGATCGATGATGAATATGCCCTGCGTATCTCGCTCGACACGGAGAATACCGAAGCCGAGCTGGATCAGCTGATCGGGGCGCTGAAGGAGAGTATCGAAAAATATGGATGAAATGATCTATGAATACATCGTCGTGCGTTACGGCGAACTGACGACCAAAGGCAAGAACCGCAAGGATTTCATCAACTGTCTGGTCCAGAATATCCGCCGGACCTTAAAGGAGTTCCCGGCTTTGAAATACGATAAGGTCTATGACGGCCTTTTCATTCACCTGAACGGCGAGAATTATGAAGCCGTCAAGGAAAAACTGAAATACGTCTTCGGTTATGCCTACTTCAGCGGCGCGATCCGCTGCGGCAATACCGTCGAGGAGATGCAGGAGACCGCTCTGCGCATCGCCCAGGCGCATGACTACAAGACCTTTAAGATCAAGGCGCACCGCAACGATAAATCCTTCCCGATGCGCAGCGATGATATCAACCGCGCGATCGCCGGTCATATCCTGCGCAATACCGAGATGAAGGTCGACGTTCATAATCCGGAACTGATGATCTATGTCGTCGTCAAGAAGGACGCTACCTACATCATGGATGAGAAGGTGCAGGGACCCAAGGGTTACCCGGTCGGCATCAACCATAAGGCACTGCTGATGATCTCGGGCGGTATCGATTCCCCGGTCGCCGGCTATCTGACGATGAAAAGAGGAATGCGTCTTGAATGTCTGCATTTCGCATCCATGCCCTATACATCCAAACAGGCTCTGGATAAGGTCCTGTCCCTGGTCCGTCAGCTTTCCGCTTACCAGGGTGAGATCCGTGTCCACGTGATCCCCTTTACCGATCTGCAGCTGGCGATCTACCGCCACGCGAATGAATCCTACGCGATCACGCTTCTGCGCCGTATGATGTACCGTATCGCGGATAAGATCGCGAAAGCCGAAAAGATCAAGATGATCGTCAATGGTGAAAGCGTCGGCCAGGTCGCATCCCAGACGCCGGAATCCATGAGCGTGATCTCCAGCGTCAGTGATACGATGATCCTGCGCCCGCTGTGCATGGCGGACAAGCTCGAGATCATCGAACAGGCAATGAAGATCGGAACATATGAGACATCGATCCTGCCGTACGAAGACTGCTGCACGATCTTTGCCCCGAAGAACCCGACAACGCGTCCGAAAGAGGACCGCTGCCGTTATTATGAAAGCAAGTTCGACTATGAAGCGATGATCGACGAGTGTATCGCCAAAAAAGAGGTCATCGTGATCCGTAACGGAGAAGATACAGATACTGAACTGTTCTAGGAGGAACGAGAATGAATTACAAAAACAGACGCGAAAAGATCATGCAGCAGACGGAAGACTATTCCTTCCTGTATGTATTTTCCGGCAAGGCACCGATGTGCTCCGCGGATGAGAGCTATCCCTTTGTCGTAAACCGGAATTTCTTCTATCTGACCGGTATCGACCGTGAGAACATGGCACTGGTCATGGCGAAAAAGGACGGAAAGATCACTTCCACGCTCTTTATCGAACCCTATGATGAAGTAATGGCCAGATGGGTCGGCGGCCGCATGCGTGCCGAAGAAGCCAAGGAGATCTCCGGTGTTGACGATGTCCGCGACATCTATGAACTCGATGATTACTTCGCCGGACTCTATGAAAGAAGCTACCGTTCCAAGGAACCGACTTTATACTTCGATCTCTGGCGTCAGCAGTTCGATCAGCGCGAGACCGACGGCATCACCTATGCCAACAAGATGCGTGAGCATTATCCGCAGGTCGCGATCAAGGACGCATTCAAGCTTCTGACCGGTAGCCGTCTCGTCAAGGATAAGGATGAGGTCCTGGCTGTCCGCAAGGCGATCGAGATCACCCGCCGGGGGATCGAGGCAATGATGCGCCATATCGCTCCCGGACAGAACGAGATGCTGATGGAAGGTGCCTTCCTGTTCTCACTGATGAGCAACGGCTGCAAGGAGACCGCTTTCCAGACGATCGCCGCTGCCGGGGAAAGAGCCACGACTCTGCATTATTCCGACAACAACCAGGTGATCGGCGATAACGAATTATTCCTGAGCGATCTCGGCGCGACCTATGGTCATTACTGCGCCGATATCACCCGTACCTATCCGGCCAACGGTCATTTCACCGAACGTCAGAAGGAACTCTACCAGATCGTTCTCAATGTCCAGAAAATGGTCAAGGAAGCTGCCCGTCCGGGCGTCAGCATCCGTGATCTGCAGCAGCTGGTCATCGACTACTATAAGGAAGAACTGCCCAAGCACGGTCTGAACAAGCCGGTCAACGAATATTATTTCCATGGCATCGGTCATCATCTGGGACTGGATACACATGATGTTGACGGCGGTCTGGGCACTGTTTTACAGGCGGGCAATATCATTACCGACGAACCCGGACTCTATGTCCGTGACGAAGGCATCGGTATCCGTATCGAGGACGACCTCCTGATCACGGAAGACGGAGCGGAATGGCTCTCCAAGGATATCATCAAGGAGATCGATGATATCGAAGCATTCATGAACCGCTGAGGCCTTTTATGAAGGAAAGATGGAATGCCGGTCCGCAGGTCGACAGCAGCGGCCGCACGCTGGAAGATTTCTTAAGACTGTATGACCCGGGGGATTATCCGCGTCCTTCCTTAACGGCGGATATCTGCGTCTTCTCGGAGAAGGGACTTCTTCTGATCGTCAGAAGGAATCATCCATTCATCCATCACTGGGCACTGCCGGGAGGATTTGCCGATAAGTACGAGACTCTCGAGAACACGGCCAAAAGAGAGCTTGAGGAAGAGACTTCGATCAAGGCTGACAACATGCAGCTCGTCGGTGTCTATTCCAAAGCCGGAAGAGATCCCAGAGGCTGGACGGTAACGGCTGCCTACATGAAGAATGTAAAGCTCGAGGATATCACAGTCGCTGCCGGGGATGATGCCGGTGACGCGCGCTGGTTCCGCGTGAGCGAGATCAACGGACGTCTGCATCTGGAATGTGACGATTTCTATATCGAAGAGGAAGATCTCGCCTTCGATCATAACGATGTCGTCCGCGATGCCTGCCGCATGCAGGGGATCCTGAAATAAGGCTGTCCTTATAAAACAATCAAGGCTGTATCCATGCGATACAGCCTTTTGTTTGCCGGCGGACGTTGTGATTTAAAAGTTTCTATAAATGTAAAAAGCATTCGATAGGGGGATCATCGAATGCTTTTCTTTTTAATACTATTACTTAAGGGGAGAATCGCGATGTCAGGGGGAACATCGGTAAGGATTGCTTTTCCTTACGCTTATAGATTACTAAAAAGTTATTGGTGAAATTTGTGTCAATTATGTAAATTTATGTGATTAACCTGAAAAACAGGTGAATTTTTCCGTTTTTTCTGTCGGTTTTTGCCGTTTTAAAGCGTCTTCTCTTTTCCGGACGGCGAATGTCGTTAAGGACCGATAGTGGTTTTGTTGTAGAATAGATGTATGAAAAAATGTATTTTATTAATGCTTTTCTGCGCTCTTCTGACCTCCTGCAGTCTCTTCAAGGAAGAAGTGAAAACACCGATGCTTCTTGCCGGGGATACGCCGCAGGTAACCCTTTTCAACAAGGAGGGAGAGGAAGTACAACTGTACCGCGGTACAGAAGTGCTGATCTCCGAAAAAGAGAAGAAGATCGAAGACGTAGTCTATAAAAAAGCTTACTATGGTGAAGATGAACTCTATATCCTTCCGGAATACCTTTGCACCGATCCGGCGGAAGTCGTACGCGAGACCACAGTCTATCCGCAGTACACGACGATGCTGTATGAGAGCGAGACCGGAGCGCGTATCCGTGATTTCCTGCCGACCGGCACTGAACTGGAAGTCATTGGTTATAGCGGGCTATCTGATGGTGAGGTAGACCGTTATAAAGTCCGTTATGAAGGACAGGAAGGCTACGTAAAACGTATTGAAGTCGGAACGACAAAGACCGAATGGCCGATGCCGGAAGTCCATAAGGGACGTGAAGATCAGTGGGGCGGCGGAAACGCCTGGGATCCGGAATATCCGGATCTGCCGAAACTGAAAGGTCCTAAAACTGTTATGCCGGATGAAGTCCGGGCACTGTATCTGAACCGCGCAACACCGGGCAATCTTGACGGTTATCTGGAGCTGGCGGCGCAGAGCGATATCAACGCGTTCGTTATCGATATCAAGGAAAGCGACGGCGTCGGCTACGAATCCGATGTTGTCAAGGAATTCAGTCCCACCGCTTACGAATACGCTCTTTTTGATAAAGAGACCTATATCGAGGCTGTTAAGAAATGTCATGATGCCGGTCTGTATGTGATCGGACGTATCGTTACCTTCAAGGACGACCCGTTGGTCGCGGATCATCCGGAATACGCGCTGGCGGATAAGAATACCGGCCAGCCGATCATGATCGCCGGTTCCTACTGGCCGTCTCCCTTCGTTACCGAGGTCAAGGAATATAACGTTCTTTTGGCGATCGAAGCGATCGAAGAGATCGGCTTTGATGAGATCCAGTTCGACTATGTCCGTTTCCCGGACCGTATCGACTCGATCGCGGACCGTATCGATTTCCGCAACGAAAAGGGCCTGAGCAAGATCCAGGGGATCTATAACTTCCTGATGTATGCCCGCAGCGAGATCCATGAACGCGGTGCTTATCTGGCAGCCGATGTATTCGGGGAAGCGAGCGAGAGTTACGTAACAGCCTACGGTCAGTACTGGCCGTGTATCTCCGGTGTCGTCGACGTTATCTCGGCAATGCCTTATCCGAACCATTTCTCACCCCATGCCTACGGTATCAGCGAAGTCGTCTGGACCGTCCCGGGCCAGCTTCTGGACCGCTGGGGACAGGATGTCGTGATCCGTCAGAGCGAGACGATCAATCCGGCGAAAGTCCGCACCTGGCTGCAGTGCTTTGACGCGATGCAGGAACCGGAGACCGCCTACGACGTGAATATGATCAACGAACAGATCGACGCTTTATACAAGAACGGTCTGGATGACGGCTATATGACCTGGAACGCGCCGTCGAATCTTACCCGTTACTGGAACTATGTAAGTGCCTTCCGGGCAAGAAGATAGGACGATATATGAAGATTATCGGATGGAATGTAAACGGGCTTCGCGCCTGCCTCAGCAAGGGAGAGTTCATCTCTTTGCTTAACCGGGAAGATCCGGATATCATCGCTGTTCAGGAGACTAAGATGCAGGAATCCCAGCTGGAAGTTCCCTTTGACGGATACTTCCGCTATATGAACAGCGCGGAGCGCAAAGGGTATTCGGGAACGATGATCCTGACCAAGAAAGAACCTCTCAGCGTTTCCTACGGGATCCCCGGTGAACATCCGGAGGAGGGGAGAGTGATCACCCTGGAATATCCGGACTATTACTTCGTGGACTGCTATGTCCCGAATTCCAAGGATGGCCTGCTGCGTCTGGATTACCGTATGTATTTCGAGGACTGCATGCGCGCCTATCTGCAGGATCTTGATAAGAAAAAACCGGTCATCTATACCGGTGACCTGAATGTCGCCCATGAGGAGATCGATCTGAAGAATCCGGACACAAACCATTTCAATGCCGGCTTCAGCGATGAGGAACGGGGCAAGATGACAGAACTTCTGAATGCCGGATTTGTCGACACCTTCCGGGCGCTGCATCCGGAAGAGGTGAAATACAGCTGGTGGTCCTACCGCATGCGTGCCAGAGAACGGGGCATCGGCTGGCGTATCGACTATTTCATCGTTTCCCAAAGATTATTCCCGAAAGTGATCGATTCCAAGATCCTGGACGATGTCTACGGATCGGATCACTGCCCTGTACAGTTATTATTGGAGGATTAGATAATGACGCTCACAAAAGAAGCATTCGTAGAACGCGAAACAGAAAACATGAAACGTGACCTGGGACTGCTCGTCAGTTTCCCGTCCGTTTACAGTGATGATGCCAAACCGTTTGGTCTGCAGAACCAGAAAGTCCTGGCGGCTGCCCTGGATCTGATGGATAAAGCCGGTTTCCGCACGAAGAACCTCGACAATTACTGCGGTTACGGCGAGATCGGTGAAGGCGAGAAACTGATCGGTATCCTCGCGCACCTTGATGTCGTTCCTGTCGGAGACGGCTGGAACAGCGATCCTTTTACGATGATCGAAAAAGACGGCTTCCTTTACGGACGCGGTGTCTCGGATGATAAGGGCGGCGTTGTCGCTTCCTTATACGCGATGAAATATCTTCTGGAAACAGGTTATCCACTGAAGAAGAGGATCCGCCTGATCACCGGCTGCAACGAGGAATCGGGATCGAAATGTATCGAACACTATGTTGAGGTCGAGGGTCATATCGACGCCGGCTTCACACCGGACGCTGAATTCCCGGGGATCTTCGCCGAGAAGGGCATGAGCGGCGGTTCTGTCGTTAACCGCTGTTCAAAGATCATCGATATCCGCGGCGGTGAGGCCTTCAATATCGTCGCTAAGCGCTGTGAAGCGCTGCTTCCGAAAGACAGCTTTGATGTGAACGCACTGACTTCCTGGCTCAGGGAACAGGGCATCACCTGCTCAGTAAGTGAAGAAGCGGACGGGATCCGCGTCGTAACAGAGGGCAAGGCTGCCCACGCCTCCCTGCCGGATACAGGCGTCAACGCGATCAACTATATGCTGGAAGGACTTTACCAGGCCGGTTTCCAGGATGAACTGACAGACTTCTTCCATCGCTATATCGGCCTCTGTGTCCATGGCGAAAAGCTCGGCATCGACAAGCTGAAGGATGAATACACAGACTATACGTTCAATATCGGCATGATCTTCAAAAAGGGAGATGAGATCACCTTTACCGTCGATGCCCGTTTTCCGGTCACCAGAAAGAGTTCGGAGATCCTGCCGCTGCAGATGCAGATGAAGAGTGAACATACCGAATTCGTTTCCCACGGAGCCGTAGAACCGTTATTCTTTGACCGCTCCCATCCGATGATCCGGGCTTATATGAAAGCTTATCAGGATGTCACAGGCGATACCGAATCGCAGATGGAAGCGATCGGCGGCGGCACCTATGCCAAGGAGATCCACAACTGCGTTGCCTTCGGCTGCGCGTTCCGTGACGAGCCGGGCAATATCCACGCTCCGAACGAATATCTGCGTATCGAAAGTTTCCAGAAACAGGTACTGCTTTATATCGAAGCTTTAAAGAATCTGAACGAAACGGAGCTCTAATATGAAAAAGATGGCCTTCATTTACGATTTTGACCACACGTTGTCGCCTAAGGACATGCCGGAATTCCATCTTCTGGAACGTCTGGGCTACAAGGATCCGAAGCAGTTCTGGCAGAAATGCAGCGAGTATTCCGATGCCTACAACATGGACGGGATCCTGAGCTACATGTATCTTCTCGCCAAGGAAGATCCGGATATGACACAGGACCAGCTGGTGGCGGAAGGAAAATACCTGGAATACTATCCGGGCGTCGTAAACTGGTTCAAGCGCATGAATGAATACGCGCGTGAAAGAGGGATCGAACTGGAACATTACATCATTTCCAGCGGCCTGAAGGACATCATCACGGGTTCCTCAATCGCCCACGAATTCAAGAAGATCTACGCCTGCTCCTATTATTACGACGAAGACGGAAAGGCCAAATGGCCTGCCCGTGTCGTCAACTACACCACGAAGACCCAGTATCTGTTCCGTATCAACAAGGGTGTCCTGGATGAGCGCAACGACGCGGATCTGAACAACTCGACCCCGGACGACAGCAAGTATATCCCGCTGAGCCGCATGGTCTATTTCGGAGACGGATTCACGGATGTTCCGAGCATGAAGGTCGTTTCCCAGTCCGGCGGTACGACGATCGCGGTCTTCGCGGATCTCGATAACGATCCGGCGAAGCAGCTTCATAAAGACAAGCGCGCAAGCTTTGTTGCCAAGGCGGATTACCGCTCCGGCAGCCGGATCGACAGTATCTGCAAAAAGCTGATCGATGTGAAAGCTGCGGAGATCAAACTGCACAAATACAGATAGGCCGTAATCGGCCTTTTTCTATGGAAGTATGCTAAAATATATAAGTGCATTTTGCACATGTTTTTCTACGAAAACAGTACAATATAGGAAGTAATGACAGGAGGTCTTTTATGATAAATGTATATGTGATTTCCGGTTTCCTGGGCGCTGGTAAAACCACGCTGATCCAGGAGATCTTAAAAAGCGGGATCCTGAAAAAACCGATGCTGATCGAAAACGAATTCGGTGAAGTCGGTGTCGATTCCGCGTTCTTTGACGGCAATCTCCAGGTTCGCGAGATCAACAACGGCTGCATCTGCTGCAGCCTGAAAGGCGATTTCCGCGATGCGCTGGAAGAGATCAAAAAGTACGATGTCAGTGATCTGATCATCGAACCGTCCGGTGTCGGCAAGCTTTCCGATATCCTGCCGAGCATCCTGAGCGAACCGGATATGAGACTCGTTTCTCATGCCTGCGTCGTCGATGTCAAAACAGCCGTTAAATACCACAAGAACTTCAAGGAATACTTTGACGATCAGGTCGTCATGGCCAACGCGATCGTTCTTTCCCATCTGGATACAGCTGATGAGGAAACAGCGAATGCAGCCCTGCAGATCGTGCAGATGCTGAACGACGAAGTGGAAGTCAACACCAAGCCGATCAGCGAATACAGTGGTCTGGAACTGATGGATTTCCTGATCAAGAACGTTTCCCCGTGCTGCGAATGCGAGGAACTGGATGAGCACGGTCACTGCCCGCACGATCATGATCACGAGGAAGAACATGACCACGATCACGAGCATGAACACCACCATCACCATGATCATGACCATGAAGAGGAACACGATCATGAACACCATCACCATCATCACCACCATCATGGCGACGATGACGAGGATGAACCGTTTGATTCCTGTGCTTTCCGCACGAGCCGACTCTACACGAGAGAAGAGCTCGAGAAGGCGCTCGCACAGCTCGATGACAGCATCCTGCGTGCCAAGGGCTACGTTCTTTCCGCGGAAGGAACCCTCTATTTCAACTGCGTTCTTCATGAAACGAATATCTTCGTCGGCGCTCCTCAGGAGGAAGGCCTGATCGTTGTGATCGGTACGGAACTGGATGAAGAACACTGGGAAAAGGTATTTCTTGTAAATGAATAAGCCGGTATATGTATTCAGCGGTTTTCTCGATGCCGGAAAAACAACGGTGATCAAGGAGACCCTCAGTGATCCGAATTTCACCCAGGGCGAAAGAACTCTGATCATCGCGTTCGAAGAGGGTGATGTCGAATACGACAAAGCCTTCCTGAAAGCCAATAAATGCGAAGTCGTCTACCTCGACCGGATCGAGGAACTGACGAAGGACAAGATGGCGGATTATGAGCTCGCGCACGAATTCGACCGCGTCTTCATCGAACTCAACGGCATGCAGAAAGACGAGGACCTGTTCCGTCAGGGCTTCCTGCCGAGCTGGGAATTCGTTGAGGAACTGGCGATCGTTGACGCTACCCAGTTCATGAACCAGGTCAACAATATGAAGACCTTCTTCTTTGACCATGTCCGCTACGCCGACGTCTGCATCTTCAACCGCGCTGACAATGTCGACAAGCAGTTCATCCGCAACAATCTGAAGGCCGTCAATCCGCGCATTCAGATCATTCTTGAAGACTCCCAGGGCAATACGAGCACCCCGGCCGATGAGATCGAATTCGATGTCGACGCCAATCCGCTCGTGATCAGCGACGTAGACTACGGACTCTGGTATCTTGACGCGCTTGATAACCCGACAAAATATGAAGGCAAACGCATCTGCCTCCATATCGCGTACACAGAGGATATCCCGATGACCGACGAAGCGGTCGTCATGGGCCGTCAGGCGATGGTCTGCTGCGCGAACGATGTCCAGAACTTCGGTATCACCGTCGTAGGCATTTATAAAAATGAACTGAAGAAAAACAACTTCTACAACGTCACAGGTACGATCCGCTGCATCGACGATACAGAAGGCTATAAGACCTGTCTGCTGTATGCTGAAAAGATCGATGAGGCGGATAAACCGTCCAGCGATTATGTAACATTCAATTAAGGAACTTTCTATGCTGATTAAAATCTTGATTTCGATCCTCTTCGGTATCGTGGAAGGGATCACGGAGTGGCTTCCGATCTCCTCGACCGGTCATATGATCCTGCTGAACTCACTGGTACGCTTTGATGTATCCCCGGAGTTCTACAGCCTCTATGAAGTCGTGATCCAGCTCGGCGCCATCCTGGCGATCATATTGATCTTCTTCAAAAAGCTCTGGCCGCTCAAGACGGCGAAGAGCGGACCCCGTGAAGGGAAACTCGTTCTTGATCAGAATACGCTCCTTTTGTGGGCAAAGATCATCCTCTCGACGATCCCGGCGGTCTTTATCCTGCCGTTTGATGATTTCTTTGAGGAACATTTCTACAAACCGGTCCCGGTCGCTCTCGCGCTGATCGTTTTCGGTATCGGGTTCATCCTCATCGAGAACCACAATAAGAACAAGCGTCCGACGATCAGAACACTTTCTTCACTGAGCTTCAAGAGCGCCTTTATCATCGGCTGCTTCCAGGTCCTGGCTGCAGTCTTCCCGGGCACATCCCGTTCCGGCGCAACGATCCTCGGCGCGCTTCTGATCGGCGTCGCTCGTCCGGTCGCGGCGGAATATACCTTCTACCTGGCGGTACCGGCAATGGCCGGCGCCAGCCTGCTGAAACTTCTGAAGTACAGCGGCACGCTCGTACTGGAAGAGATCGTCCTGCTGGTCATCGGCATGATCACAGCGTTTGTTGTATCTCTGTTCGTTGTCCGCTATTTAATGAACTACATCCGTAAACACGACTTTAAGGTATTCGGTTATTACCGTATCCTTTTAGGCATACTGGTCATTCTTTATTTCGGAGTGATCCTGAAATGACAGCTGGGGATAAGCTCAGCATACTGGCGGTTTTTACGGAAGGACTGTTGTCTTTCCTTTCGCCATGTGTGCTTCCGCTTATCCCTTTATATATTTCCTATCTGACCGCTGATGCGCGGACAGTGAACGAAGAAGGGGAGACGGAGTATAAACGCGGCCGGGTCCTGCTGGTAACGCTGTGCTTTGTAATGGGGATCTCCCTGACTTTTGCCATTCTCGGTTTTTCCGCTACCAGGATCGGTTCACTTCTTTCGGAATACAGCGAGATCCTCGGACTTTTCGGAGGTCTGATCCTGATCTTCTTCGCCTTTGTGCAACTGGAGGTCATCCGGGTCCCGTTCTTCGAGAAGACCGGCAGACTGCCGTTTGACCCGGGAAAGGGGATGTCCTTATTCAAGGCGTTCCTGATGGGCTTTGTTTTCTCTTTTGCCTGGACGCCCTGCGTCGGTCCGCTGCTCGGCAATGTCCTGCTTCTGATGACTGCCGATCCGGCGAATAGTTACCGTTATCTGCTTTTCTACGCGCTGGGTTTCCTGCTTCCGTTCCTTTTCCTGGGCCTGTTTACCCAGCTTGGGCTGAAACTGATCAAGACCCATAAGGGCATCATGAAGTACACGCTGAAGATCGCCGCAGTGATCCTGCTCGGCTTCGGTATCTGGATGACCTGGCAGAATACAGGAAAGATCGTCTCTATGAAACGGCAGCTCGACAACGCTTCCCAGACCGCTACAGCCTTTGATTTCAGTCATGCCCAATTAAAAGACCACCTCGGCAATACGCACAAACTGGCGGATTACAAAGGTGATCTCGTATTCTTGAATTTCAGCACGACGTGGTGCACTTACTGCCGTCAGGAGATCCCGTACTATCAGGAATTCCTGAAGAAACACGATCTTACCGGTTTCTATATCATGAACAATACGGCGAACGGTATGCCTGAATCCGCGATCGCGGAATATGCCGAGGAAAACGGGGTGGAAGTCCCGATCCTGATCGACAGCGATGACAATTTCTTCCGCTATTTCCGGATCGGGTCCTATCCGACGCTGTTCGTGATCGATGAAAACGGTGACGTGCTGGGATATATCACCGGCATGCTGGATGAACAGGGATTTGAGGACCTGTTAGCGAATATCCAGGCTCAGTGATCATCGTTCTTGAAGATCGAAGGAATGCTTGAACCGGCAGCCTGGAACAGTTTGCCGAAGGATTTGGCGATCGCCTTGCGGGTGTCGTTATCCATCGATCTGAGAACTTTAGTAACAGAAACGAAATTCTTAAGCAATCCGGGGACGAGTTCTCCGGATTTTTCTGCCTGGCTGGCATTCATGATCGCGTCGATACCTTCAACAAATTCTTTTCGTTCTTCGACCGGAACTTCGCTGAGCCACTTGTCCAGCGTTGTCTTGATGTACTGGGAAGGACCGTCCAGCTCATTCAGATAGATGAAATCATCCTTCGCGACTTTCCAGCGGAAGGGTTCGTGCTGGCTGATGCCGACACCGAAGGAATCGATGACATAGGTCGTACCGCCGACAGGCTCCATCAGCATGCCCACGATCGAGGTCTTGGGCAGATAGGTGAAAAGCTTGGGAGCAACATGGTCAAAGGCGTCCTTTTCGATGACGGAAGAGTCGAAACCGGGGCCGTCGTTGTTGTAGATCTTCTCGATCTTATTGAAGACATCCTGATCACAGTTGGCGGAAGCGTAGACTGCCAGGTTACCGCCCTTACTGTGGCCTCCGACATAGATCCTGCCGTTGAAATTGCGGCCGATCACATTGAGATAGGAGAGCGCCAGCTGCTGTGCGGGAACGACTTCAAAAGCGAGATTCAGATCTTCCTGCAATGCTGTTAAAGTCGGATCGGTTCCGCGGTAGGCGATATAACCGAGATCCGGGCGGATCAGGAACAATTCGGCGGAAAACTGGATCTCCGCTTCTTTATCGAGGAAGTCGACATGACGGGTTACGGTAACATCTCCGAAGCGGCGTGACTGTCCGGCAACGGAAAGCATATCGACATCGTACTGATGACGGATCTTGTATTCCTCAGGCTGCTTCTCGAATTTCTCTGCCAGTTCGCGGATCGTGATCCCGTTTTCGGTTCCGGAGAGTTCATCGATATCCAGGAAGTAAATATAGGACAGCGCGGAAAAGACCAGGTTATCGACACAGTTTAAAGGAGCTTCGTCGAACGTGCGGTCACCGCGCCAAAAGATATAATCATAGATCGTATACTCGTATTTTCTAGGCATAACTATATTTTAGTCCAATACGAACGTAATGCAACGAAGTATTTAGAGAAGTAAAAAAGGATGACCTTTCGATCATCCTTTTTATGTTGGCTCTTTGAGATAACGTGTGTATGTGTACCTGCTTTGAGATATTGTGTGTAGCG
>JAUNQE010000031.1 GCA_030536365.1 Erysipelotrichaceae bacterium
TATATTAGTGCATACATATATTAGTAAGGAAAAGAAAAACCACCGCGAAGGTGGTCAATATTCAATGGCTGGGGTACTTGGATTCGAACCAAGGAAATGTCAGATTCAGAGTCTGATGCCTTACCGCTTGGCTATACCCCAATGACTGCGCTTTATTATTATAGCAGATAATTTTTAAATGAAAAGCATTTCTTTCAGTTAGAATTCACATTTTTTCTCTATAATAAAACCATGAGCAAGATATTAATCGTAGACGACGAAGAAATGATCCGTGAAATGATACGGAAATACGTGCTTCACGAAGGTTATGAGGCGGTTACGGCCAAGGATGGGCTGGAAGCGATCGAACTTTGCCGGAAGAATGATTTTGATGTGATCATCATGGATATTATGATGCCGGGCGTCGACGGCTACAAAGCCTACCAGAGGATCTGCGAGTTCCGTGAGATCCCCTGTATTTTCCTTTCCGCCCTCAGCCAGGAAGAAGACCGTATCTACGGATTCGACGTTGGCGCAGACGATTATGTAACAAAACCCTTTTCGCCGAAAGAGCTGATGATGCGGATCAAGGTCATCCTGAAACGTCGTGAGAACGTTACCGAGAAGATCGTGATCGATGGCCTTGTGATCGATGAGCAGGCACGGGTCGTGACCGTGGATGGAAAACCGCTGAGCCTTTCCTTAAAGGAATATGAGCTTCTGCTGTATCTCGTGAAAAACCGCGGGATCGCCATGCGCAGGGAAGACATCCTCTCGAAAGTCTGGGACTATGATTACTACAGTGATGACCGGACGCTCGATACCCATATCAAGCTGCTGCGCAAGGCGCTCGGTGATTACGCGAAATACATAACGACCCTGAGAGGTGTGGGGTACCGTTTTGAAAAAGACAGTTAGTTTCCGCACCCAGCTGATCCTGATCCTGACAGTCTCAGCGCTGCTGATCGTCGGTCTGACCTTTCTCTTCCAGACGTTTTTCCTGGATGATTTCTATATCAAGCACAAAACAGATGAGATCATTGAGACCGGGGAATATATCGCTCAGAGCATCGGCAGTGACGAACTGGAGAGCCGTATCCGCGAACGCTCGATGAACAACGAGGTCTGCGTCTACGTCCTTTCGACAGATGAGGCGATCTCTGCCGCTTCCAGCCGCAACATGTGCGCTCTCGGTCTTCTGCGTTATGAGCAGACGGCGGAGATCCTGGAAACGACTCTGAAAGAGGGCGGAGCCCATCTGTTTACCGATTATCAGGTCGGCCGAGATGAACATCAGAAAGCCTATATCTACGCGCGGATGGTCGAAGACGACGATGAGAACACCTTTGTCCTGGTATCGGCGATGATCGCGCCGCTGGGCGCAACGATCGCGACCCTGCAGGACCAGTTCTGGGTCATTGCCGCGATCGTCCTGATCATTACCGTACTGCTGGGACTGCTCACTTCCTACCGTTTCGTGACCCCGATCAAAAAGCTGAATGAAGAGGCGGCGCTGCTGCCTGCGGGCAAATACAGCGGAGATATCCCCCGGAGCTCGACTGAGATCGAACAGCTGAACGAGACGCTGAAACAGGCGAACGAAGAGATCCTTAAAGTCGATACCGCCCGTAAGGAACTGTTATCCAATGTCTCTCATGACCTGCGCACGCCGCTGACGATGATCGTCGGCTACGCGGAGATGATGAAGGATCTGAAGGAAGAGAATAATGAAGAGAACCTCGATGTCATCATTACCGAAGCCAAGCGTCTGAACGCACTGGTCGATGATCTGCTGGATGTTTCCCGGATCGAAGGCCAGCGCCTCAAACTGAACAGGGAAGATGTTTCCCTGAATGACTTCATGACCGAGATCTACCATCAGTATGAAAAATACTGCGAGGCGCAGGATATCGACTTCCGTCTGGAACTGGCGGATGACGGTGTCGTCTCACTTGATAAAAAACGCATCGGCCAGGTCGTCTACAATTTCCTGAATAATGCGCTGAACTATAACGACGCGGAAAACAAAGTCATCATCCTTTCCTCGAAGAAGGAGGGAGATACATTCACAGTCTCTGTCTACGATAACGGCCCGGGGATCAGGGAAAAGGATCTGAAGAACATCTGGGAACGCTATTATAAAGTAGATGAAGAGCATAAGCGTCACCATATCGGCAGCGGCATCGGACTGTCGCTGGCGCGTGACCTTCTGCAGCTGCACGGCTTTGAATACGGTGTGGATTCAAAAGCCGGCGAATATTCCCGTTTCTGGTTCAAAGTGCCGGAAACCGTTTAGAAAGGAGCAACTATGTCTGTAATCGCAACATTCTCTATCGCTGCCTATGATCCCAAAACACAGGAATGGGGCGTAGCTGTTCAATCCAAATTCCTTGCGGCCGGAAATGCCGTACCGTGGGTAAAAGCCGGTGCCGGCGCGATCGCCACCCAGGCGGAATGCAACCTGGACTTCGGCGAACTCGGTCTGCAGCTTCTGGCAAAAGGCTATACTGCCGAGAAAGTCAAAAACGCTCTGCTGGCTCTCGATGACCGTCCGCAGGACCGTCAGTTCGGGATCGTTGACTCCTATGGTAATTCCGCCGCCTATACTGGTTCCGCATGTTTCAACTATGCCGGTCACCGCTGCGGTAAGAACTATACCTGTCAGGGAAATATTCTGGTAAATAAGGAAACGGTCGACGCGATGGCGAAAAGCTTCGAAAATTCGACAGGCTCTCTCGCAAGACGTCTCGTCAAGGCGCTTGCTGCCGCGCAGACTGCCGGCGGTGACAGTCGCGGTCGTCAGGCGGCTGCTGTCTATATCGCCAAGGCGAATGCTTCCTACGGCAATTACAACGATAAGGAGATCGATCTTCGGGTCGACGATGATCCCGAACCGATCGCAAAGCTCTCGCATCTTCTCGACCTGCACGAACTCTATTTCGGAAGACCGGAAGAGATCCTGCCGATCGATTCCGAGATGGCGACAAAGATACAGCAGGCTCTGAAAGAGAAGGGCTACTATAAAGGAGAGATCGACGGTGTCTACGGACCGGAGACCGAATTCGCGTACCGCTCCTGGTGCGGTGTGGCAAACTACGAGATGCGTTTTCTGGAAGGACCGCAGATCGATGCCAGAGTCTATCCGATCCTTCTGACCGGGATCGAGAAATAAACCGGGAATAATCTGATTAAGAGAACATCTGTTCTGTATAGGGCAGATGTTTTTTGTATCTATAACCCAAAATGCTAAATCTCCTTTATCATATGACTGAAAATGTTTACATCTAAATGTAAAAATAAATCAAATTTGATTGACATTCTGTTTCATATAAACTATTATGAATTCATTCGAAAGGAGAAATAGCATGAAAAAATTGTTTACTCTGCTATTAACGCTTCTATTCCTCGTCGGATGTGGTTCCGGCGGCGGAAACAGTACCCCGACTGCCGATCCGAACGGAGGCGGAAATGAGACCGCTGCCAAGGTAGTCACGATTCAGGCCCCGACACCGCTGATCTCTATGGATTCCGCGATCGCGACTGATGGTACATCCTTCAGTGCTCTGACGATGTGCACCGCTGGTCTGATGTCTCTTGACGCAGACGGCAACGCTGTCGAAGATATGGCCGAATCCGTTGAAATGAGTGAAGATGGTCTGGTTTATACCTTCCATATCCGTGACGCAAAATGGTCCAACGGTGATCCGGTCACTGCGAACGACTTTGAATTCGCATGGAACAGAGTTCTCGATCCGGATACAGCCAGCGACTATGCATGGATCCTCGAAACCGCGAACATTGAATCCTTTGAAGCGACCGATGAAAAGACATTCGTTGTCAAACTGTTAGCTCCGTCCGGATTCTTCCTCGGTCTGACAGCTTTCCCGACATTCTTCCCGCTCAACCAGAAATTCGTTGAGGAAAAGGGCGATCAGTTCTCCTTATCCATCAACGATCTGCTTTATAACGGCCCGTACAAGATGACATCCTGGACTCCTGGCTATTCCTTCGAATTCGAACTGAACGAAGATTACTGGGATGCAGCCAACTTCGCTGCCAAGTATGCTCCGAAAGTCGTCTTCCGTGAGATCACAGACACACAGACTGCGCTGATGGAATACGAGCAGGGCAACCTCGATACAGTCGCGCTTTCCGGTGAACAGGTAACTGCGAACGAAGGCGTTGAAGGCTTCATCAACAAGCTGACAGGTTACATGTACTACCTGACCATCAACATGGGCAACAACGTTCACAACCGTACCGGTGCTGCTGACCTTGCCAACGCAAACATCCGCCAGGCGATCCTCTATGCTCTTAACAGAGAGGAAATCGCCAGAGTTCTGAACGACGGTTCTGTTGCTGCCGGCGGTATCGTTCCGGTCGGTCTGGCTTCGAACCCGGAAACAGGCAAAGACTTCCGTGATGACAACGGCATCGTAACTGCTTACGATCCTGACAAGGCTGCTGAATTCTACAAGAAGGGCGTTGAGGAACTCGGACATGAAGTCGTTATCGAACTCTTATACGGTACTGACGAAGGCGATTCCATCATCAAGGCTGCTGAACAGGTACAGTCCTTCCTTGAAGATGCCGGTTTCACAGTCAATCTGAACGGCAAGCCGAAGAAAGAACGTCTCGACCTGGCCGGCAATGCCAATGACCATGACTACGATGTCATGCTGACCCGTTGGGGTCCGGACTACGGCGATCCGCAGACTTACATGGATCTGTTTGTTTCCACAAACACCTCCAACAACGATGGTGGTTACAACTCCGAGAAATACGATGGTCTCGTATTCGATGCTGAAAGAGGCGAAGGCATGACCGATCCGGCTAAGAGATGGGCTGACTTCCTTGAAGCTGAGAAAGTCCTGGTCGTTGAAGACGCAGCGATCGTTCCGGTCTTCCAGGCCGGCGGCGCTATGATCATCAACCCGAGCATCTCCGGAATCGAATTCCATTCCGCAAGTGTTGACAGCTACCGTCATATCGTAGTTAAGTAAATCGTTCAAACACCACGTGAATAGAGCGATTGGGAATGTCTCAATCGCTCTATTCTTATAGAAAGGGACTGTATGAAAAAATATGTTTTAAAAAGAGTGCTGGTAAGTATCGCCACGCTGCTCGTGATCATCCTTGTCCTATTCCTATTGATGGACCTTATGCCGGGAACACCTTTTAATGATGAGAAACTGACTGAAGCGCAGCTGGCTCTGCTATATGAAAAATACGGACTGGATAAGCCGCTGATCGTCAGATTCTTCATTTATCTCAAGAATATGTTAACAGGCGATTTAGGAGTTTCCTATGCCATCAATAAGAACTTCGCGATAAGTGACATGATTAAAGGGCGTTTGGGCATCTCGCTCACAGTCGGTGCCATGGCGATGGTCTTTGGAACCATCCTGGGACTGATCCTGGGCATCCTTGCCGCTTTGAATCATAACACCTGGATCGATAACCTTTGTTCTGTGCTTTCGGTCATCGGTGTCAGTGTGCCTTCCTATGTCTGCGCGCTGCTGCTTTGCTACTTCATCGCGTATAAGCTGAAGCTGATGCCGATCCTGTATAACCAGCAGATGCCGATCAAATCACTGATCTTGCCGGCGTTGGCGCTTTCGGTCTCACCGACCGCCAATATCGCGCGTTTCACGCGTTCCGAGATGATCGATGTTCTGAATTCGGATTACATCCTGCTGGTGCAGTCCAAAGGTGTCAAGAACTGGAAGATGATCATTAAGCACGCGCTGCGCAACACCCTCATCCCGATCATCACCGTTATGGGCCCGCTGCTCGTCAACCTGCTGACAGGTTCTTCGGTCATCGAGCGCATCTTCGGTATTCCGGGCATCGGCCTGCTGATGATCAGCGGTATCCAGCAGAACGACTACAACGTCACGATCGCCTGTTCGTTTATCTATTCACTGATGTATATCGTCACGATGCTGGTCGTCGATATCCTTTACGGCGTTATCGATCCGCGCATCCGTGTTGCCAAGGGTTAAGGAGGAAAAGAGTTATGAGTATGATCTCTGATCATGAATTTCATCACGATGATTTCGTCTTCGCCCACAGCAAGGGCGAAAAACTCATCGATAAAAACTACAAGAGCTCTTCCTATCTGAAAGATGTCTGGGGAAACTTCAAGAAAAACAAAGGCGCGCTGGTCGGCGCGGTGATCATCTGCATCATCATTCTGTTCGCTATCATCGGACCGAATCTGAACCCCCACACGTATAAATCGATCAACCACGGTCATGAATGTCTGACCCCGCGTATCCCGCTGCTCGAGAACTTCGGGATCGCTAACGGCACCTATAAGGGAAGAGATGTCTACGCGGAAAAGAGCGCTGCGGATGTCTATTACTGGTTCGGCACCGATACACAGGGCCGTGATATCTTCACCCGTGTCTGGTCCGGCACCCGGGTATCGCTGGTCATTGCCTTCGCGGCTGTCCTTGTTGATATCTTTATCGGTATGGTCTACGGCATGGTCTCCGGTTTTATCGGCGGAAAGGTCGATATGGTCATGCAGCGTATCGCCGAGATCTTGAACGGTATCCCGACGCTTGTCGTTGTCACTCTGCTCGGTATCGTCCTGAAGCCGGGCATCTCCTCGATCATCTTCGCGCTGGTCCTGACCGGCTGGATCGGTATGGAGCGTATCGCCAGAGCGCAGGTCTTAAAGGTCAAGGAACAGGAATATATCCTCGCCTCCACGACGCTTGGCGCCAGCAAGAGCCGTTTGATCTTCAAGGAAGTCCTGCCGAACATCTTCGGCCAGGTCATCATCACCAGCATGTTCTCGATCCCGAGCGCGATCTTCCTTGAGGCCTATCTGTCCTTCCTGGGACTCGGTGTTCCGGCTCCGCTGGCTTCCCTGGGCTCCCTGGTCTCGGATGGCTACAAGTCCATGACCACATTCCCGCATATCCTGATCATCCCGGTCGTTGTCCTGGGTGTACTCATGCTGTGTTTCAACCTCTTCGCCGACGGCCTGCGTGATGCCTTCGATCCGAAGATGCTGAACAAATAAGAGGTGACGTATGGCTAAGGTAAAAAGAGATAAAAACGAACGAGTCCTATCGATCCGTGATCTGAGCATCTCCTTTAAAACGAACTTCGGTGTCGTCAGAGCGATCCGTGGCGTCCGTCTCGACCTGTTCCAGGGCGAAACGATCGCGATCGTCGGTGAGTCCGGTTCCGGTAAATCCGTCACCGTCAAAACGATGATGGGTATCCTTGATTCCAACGGTGTCATCGACAGCGGTTCGATCGTCTACACCTGCAAGGAAAAAGACGGCTCCATCAACCAGTATGATCTCGTCAAGATGTCCCAGAAGGATATCCGCTATAAACTCTGCGGCAAGCATATCGCCATGGTCTTCCAGGATCCGATGACTTCTCTAGATCCGACGATGCAGATCGGCAAACAGATCATGGAACCGATCCTTGAACATGAAAACGTTCCGAAGAGTGAAGCCGCTGCCCGTGCACTGTCGCTGCTGGATGAAGTCGGTATCACCGAACCGGAAAAGACGTTCCGTCAGTATCCCCATGAGCTTTCCGGCGGTATGCGTCAGCGTGTCGTTATCGCGATCGCGCTGGCCTGCGACCCGGATATCCTGATCTGTGACGAACCGACGACTGCTCTGGACGTCACGATCCAGGCAAAGATCCTGGAAAAGATCAAAGAGATCCAGACAAAGAAAAATATTTCCGTTATCTACATTACCCATGACTTAGGCGTTGTCGCCAAGGTCGCGGATTATGTCGCGGTCATGTATGCCGGACGTATCGTCGAGAAGGGCAAGATCAATGAAGTCTTCTACGATCCGCGTCATCCGTATACCTGGGGTCTTTTAAGCTCGATGCCGGATATCGATACTGATTCCCATCGTCTGTTCGCGATCCCCGGTTCTCCGCCGAACCTGATGGAGGAGATCGTCGGTGACGCGTTTGCGCCGCGCAATCCGTACGCGCTGAATATCGACTACCGTGAAGAACCGCCGATGTATGACGTAGGCGGCCAGCACCGTGTCGCGTCCTGGCTCTGTGATCCGCACGCACCGAAAGTCGAACTGCCGGAAGAGCTGAAAGTCAGGATCGCCAAAATGAAGAAGGAGGCCGGAATCGATGAGTGAGAAAAAACTATTGCTGAAGGTCGAAGGCCTGAAACAGTATTTCCCGGTCGGCCGCAAGAAGGTGACGAAGGCCGTTGACGGTATCAGCTTTGAGATCTACGAAGGTGAGACTTACGGTCTCGTCGGTGAATCCGGTTCCGGTAAATCCACGACCGGACGTTCGATCATCCGTCTGTACAATCCGACGGGCGGCAAGATCCTTTTTGACGGTCATGATATCTCCGGAAAGCTTTCCAAGGAAGATGAAAGCTATCTGCGCACCAACATGCAGATGATCTTCCAGGACCCGATGGCCTGTCTGAATCCCCGTAAAAAGGTCAAGCAGATCATCGCCGAAGGTCTTGAGATCCATCATATCTGCAAAAACCAGGAAGAGATCGATCAGAAAGTTAATGATGTTCTTGATAAAGTCGGTCTTTCGAGAGAGCAGGGGACCCGTTTCCCGCACCAGTTCTCCGGCGGTCAGAGACAGCGTGTCGGCATTGCCCGTGCGCTGGTCATGAATCCGAAGCTGGTCATTGCCGATGAATGTATCTCCGCGCTTGACGTTTCGATCCAGGCGCAGGTCGTCAACCTGATGAAGGATATCCAGGAAGAACTCGGCACGACTTACCTGTTCATTGCCCATGACCTTTCGATGGTCAAGTATATCTCCGACCGTATCGGCGTCATGCATCTCGGACATATCGTTGAGACCGGAACGACCGATGAGATCTTCCAGAATCCGATCCATCCGTATACGAAATCTCTGCTTTCCGCGATCCCGCACCCCAACCCGATCGTGGAGAAACAGCGCAAGGCGATCACCTACAACAAGGATGAGGAAGGCGTTGATTACAATGCCGGCCATGAGCATGTTTTAAGCGAGACACATAGAGTTCTGGCGACAGACGAAGAGTTTGCCCGCTGGAGCGCGCAGGCAGCGTAAGCTGCCTTTTTTCTTTGCAGGCATGTGCCGCCAGGGGCAAAAGAGAGAACCGATGTCTGCAGGGTGTGGTAAGATAGAACCATGAAAGAAATCGATCCAAAGTATAATGAGCTGATCAAACAGACATATCCTGACCTCGTCGTGGACTATGTCCTTCTGGAAGACAGCGGTGAATATAAAGCCAATGCGTCGCACCAGGAAGCCGTAGAACACGCTCTCCGCATTCTCTCTGAACGCAACGGATGCAGTTATCGTTTCGATAAAACGAAGATGGAAGGGGAACCCGTTGATACGGAAGCCTTCTTCTATGCGCCGGCCGATGCCTTTGCGGTCCTGGAGGACGGCAAGGTATTCATCAATGCCCCGGAGAAACTGACGTATGCCTTTGCCTTCCTGCAGCCGCCGGTAGGGCAGTGCTATAACGTCGATGATTTTTATAAAGTGAATTATCTGCTGTTCCCGAACCGCGACCTCGATATCATCTCCTGGGACGGAGACTTTACCGATTATTTCGATAAAGGAAAAGAATGGTGGGGCTACGGACTCTGGAGCATCTATGATAAGCTCACCGGACGCTTTGCCGTGATCGGCGCCTCTGCGACCATTTGATGAAAAAGCTTTTTCTGCTGCTGGTAGTTCTGGCGGCAGGCTTTTTTCTATGGTATTTCCGTCTGCTTCCGCAGCCGCATTACAGCGACGCGGATTTCGGGATCAAGACCTTCCTCAGCGGTCACGATGAGGACGGTGACGGAATCGATGACCAGCTCGATATCCTTGAGAGCGCGAAAGCGTATCTGGACAGCGATCCTGTCTACAAAAGCAAATACTATGACAGCGGTTATCCGGATGATCAGTATGGCGTCTGCACCGATGTCGTCGCTTTCGCTCTTCTCTACAGCGGATACGACCTGAAGGAGCTCGTAAATGAAGACGTGCTTGCGAATCGCGGAGCGTATGCGATCGATGTCGTTGACGCGAATATCGATTTCCGCAGAGTGCGCAATCTGAAGATCTATTTTGATCACAACTGGCTGTCACTGACGACCGATCTTACGCAGATCGCGGAGTGGCAGGCCGGAGACATCGTTACTTTCAAAGGACATATCGGGATCCTGTCTGACCGCCGCGACCGCGATGGCATTCCCTATGTGCTTCACCATGCGGGCCATTTCCAGCTCGGATTTGAGGAGGATATCCTGCCGTACCGGGAGGATATCACCGGACATTACCGTATAACGGATAAAGGAGAATAAATGTGAATCGTTCTGAACAGGCTGTATATAACAAGCATCACGGCTACAACTGCTGCCAGTCGGTGCTCAGTGTATTTGAAGAAGATCTGCCGCTCGACGCGGAAAAGCTGCGTGCACTCGGCTCCTGTTTCTGCATCGGCATGGGTTCGACCGAAGGGACCTGCGGTGCGCTGACAGCCGCTGAAATGATCCTGGGAATGCGCAGATACTGCGGCCGTCCCCAGATCGCGGAAAGCCGGGAATTATTCGAAGCTTTTAAGAAAGAAGTCGGCGCTTCTGTCTGCAGCGATCTGAAAGGACTGAAGACAGGGGAAGTGCTCTGCAGCTGCGACCGCTGCATCGAGATCGCCGTTCAACTGCTGGAGGAGAGACTGAAAGATGAAGACGCTCTTTATTAATGCCTGTGTCCGGGAAGGTTCCCGCACCAAACAGCTGGCCGAGTATTATCTGAAGAAGAACGGCGAGCCTTACGAGGAACTCGATCTTGAAAAAGACCGCGCCCTGCCGCTCGACCGCGGGGGACTGCTGAAAAGGGGAGAACTGCTTGAGGCAGGAAAGACCAATGATCCGCTTTTCCGCAATGCCAATCAGTTCAGGGAAGCGGAAGAGATCGTGATCGCCGCTCCCTACTGGGATCTCTCGATCCCGGCATTGTTGAAGGATTATATCGAAACGATCGATATCGTGGGACTGACGTTCCATTATATCGCCGATGATGTGCCTGCAACGCTTTCCAAAGTCCGCAAGCTCGTTTTCATCACGACAGCCGGCGGCACGATGATCAACGATGAGTATGGTTACGGCTATCTGAAAGCTGTCTTTGAAAACTTCTTTGAAGTAAAGGACTTCGCATATTTCAAAGCGGAAAAACTCGATCTCTACGGTGCCGAACCGGAGAAGATCCTGGAAGAGACACGCAGGCAGATCGACGCGTATTTCGAACAATAAAAAAAGAAGCCGGCATGCAAGAGCCGGCTTTGTTGTAGCGATAGAGAATAAAAAAATGACCTTGCGGTCATTCTCTTTTTTTAAGTGGTGGTTCCGGCCAGAATTGAACTGGCGACACATGGATTTTCAGTCCATTGCTCTACCAACTGAGCTACAGAACCATTGGTTGCGCGGGAAGGATTTGAACCAACGACCTCCGGGTTATGAGCCCGACGAGCTACCAGGCTGCTCTACCGCGCGATGTGTTTTTGCTTGGCGCACTACCTATTCTAGCAGATTTTCACCGACCGTTCAATGATGGCGGAGGAATAGGGATTCGAACCCTAGCGCCGCTCACACGACCTATCGGTTTTCAAGACCGACCCCTTCAACCGCTTGGGTATTCCTCCAAAGCCAAACTTGGTGGACCCTGAAGGACTCGAACCTTCGACCGATCGGTTATGAGCCGACTGCTCTGACCAACTGCGCTAAGGGTCCAACTTGGTAGCGAGGGTGGGATTCGAACCCACGACCTCCCGGGTATGAACCGAGCGCTCTAGCCAACTAAGCTACCTCGCCATGTGTACTCAAGTGGTCGGGATGGCAGGATTCGAACCTGTGACATCCTGCTCCCAAAGCAGGCACTCTACCAAACTGAGCTACATCCCGACAAAACAATGGCGCGCCCAGCAGGACTTGAACCCACAACCTTCTGATCCGTAGTCAGACGCTCTATCCAGTTGAGCTATGGGCGCACAATGTTACAGTTGGTGGGGATGAAGGGACTTGAACCCTTACGGTATTGCTACCGCCGGATTTTAAGTCCGACGCGTCTACCGATTCCGCCACATCCCCGGTGTAGTGGAGGTACCTACCAGATTCGAACTGGTGATCACAGAGTTGCAGTCTATTGCCTTACCACTTGGCTAAGGTACCGCTACCATGCCTATATATAGTAACAAAACAAAATCCAAAAAGCAATACCAATTAAAAGAAAGTTCGTTTTGTATTCCTTCCTGAAATGTAAGAATGAAAACACGTTGAAAAAGTAATGAAAATAATGTAAAAAAATGTGAAAAAGAGATTGAAAATTGTTCTGTTAGTCAATATAATTAGTTCATCTTTATCTAGAAGGAGAAGAAAGATGAAAGTAAAAAGCTTTATGAAAGGAGTGATCACGCTGGCCGTAGTCATGACTATGGCGGCATGTACCTCCGGCGGCGGCCAGAACGAAGGCGCCACTCCCGAAGCTGACGCGAACGCATACGTTCCGGCAGGCGATATCACATCTTATAAGATCGGTACCTTTGGTCCGACCACCGGCGACTATAAAGTCTACGGTCTTGCTGTTACCAACGCTGCTGTTCTCGCTGTTGAGGACTGGAACGCTGAACACGGCACAAGCATTTCTGTTGTCGTAGAAGATACACAGGGTGACTCCGCTCAGGCGATGAACGTCTACAATAAGTTCACAACCAGCGATAAAGTCGCAGCGATCATCGGCGGCACGCTTTCCGGTGAATCCACGACCGTTGCACAGGCTACCCAGGACAGCATCCGTATCCCGATGGTTTCCCCGTCCGCTACAGCTGCTGCTTTCACAGATACAACAGATGTCAACGTTTTCCGCGCATGCTATACCGATCCGCAGCAGGCAGCCCTGGTTGCTGACTTCGCGATCGATACATTAGGCGCTACGACAGCTGCGATCATCTACAACGGTGATGATGATTACTCCGTTGGTCTTGAAGCTTCCTTCAAGGCACAGTTCGAATCCAAGGGCGGCACTGTCGTCGCATCCGAAGTCTTCGCTACTGAAGATACAGACTACACGACACAGCTGACCAAGATCGCTGCAAATGACATCGACGTTCTGTTCATTCCGAACTATTACGAAGCAGATACACGTATCGCTTCCCAGGCCCGCCAGGTCGGTATCACCGCACAGCTGCTCGGCTGTGATGGCTGGGATGGCGTCTTAAGCGTTGCCAACGATGCTGACAAGGCAGCTCTTGAAGGTGCAGTCTTCATCAACCAGTACTCCCCGGATATGGAATCCGTTCAGGATATCATGACGAGATATAAGGAAAAATTCGGTGAAGATATCAACTCTTTCGGTATCAACTCCTATGATGCCACGATGATGGTGCTCGAAGCGATCGAATCCGCCGGTGAATTAAACATCGATAAGATCAACGCTGCTATCGCAAGCGCTAATCACAGCGGTATCCTCGGACAGCTGAGCTTTGACGCTAACGGTGACCCGATCAAGACCCCGGTCTATGTCACTATCAAAGACGGCGCATACGTTTCCTACAAATAATCACGCTACATATCGATTTTGACAGGGGATGGGAGAGTGCCCATCCCCTGTTTTTCTTGAAAGGAGGATGACCGATGTCTGGTATCAACCAATTTCTGATGCAGCTGATCAATGGCCTGAATATCGGCTCGATCTACGCGCTGATCGCATTGGGATATACGATGGTATATGGTATCGCAAAACTGATCAACTTCGCTCACGGTGACATCATTATGGTCGGAGCGTATGTTTCCCTGCTTTGCTTAAATTCCGGAATGCCCTGGTTTATCGCCTGTATCGTTTCGATCGTGGCCTGTGCCGTTTTCGGCGTAGTCATGGAGAAACTGGCTTACAAGCCTCTGCGCAAGGCGTCCCGTATCTCGCTTCTGATCACTGCGATCGGTGTGAGCTACCTGCTTGAGAACGCATTCCAGCTGATCTTTTCCGCAAACCCGAAACCGTATCCGGGCTTTATTACATTGCCCGCGATCAAGATCGGCAGCGTATCGATCGCTGCCAACTACTATGTAACGTTCATCGTCTCCGTTGTACTGATGATCGTTTTAAACCTCTTCGTTCAGAAAACCAATATGGGCAAGGCGATGCGTGCCGTCTCTGAAGACGAGGGCGCAGCCCGGCTGATGGGTATCAATGTCGACAACACGATCAGTCTGACATTCGCGATCGGTTCAGCCCTGGCGGCCATTGCCGGTATCTTATATAGTAACTGTTATTCTCCGATCAACCCCTTCATGGGTTCTCTGCCCGGTATCAAGGCGTTCATCGCCGCGGTCCTGGGCGGGATCGGTTCGATCCCCGGCGCTGTCTTAGGCGGCTTCATCCTGGGAATGATCGAAACGATGGTCAAAGCGTATATCTCTTCCCAGCTTCTTGACTCGATCGTCTTTACGATCCTGATCCTGATGCTGGCGCTGAAACCTTCAGGCATCCTTGGCAAGAGCGTCAAGGAGAAGGTCTAGGGAGGTGCTGTCATGAAAGAGAAATTTAAGAAACAGCTTCTGATCGATGCGCTGACGGTCGTTGTCGGTTATGTCGTCCTGAGCCTGCTGATGCGTTTCGGCGTGATCAACGATTACGTCAAGGGCATCCTGCTGATGGCATGCATCAATATCATCCTGACGGTATCCCTGAACATCACCAGCGGTTTCCTCGGTGAGCTGGCACTCGGCCATGCCGGCTTTATGGCGGTAGGCGCCTACGCGGCTGCTCTCTTCAGCAAATCCACGAGCCTGATCCCGGCAGTCGAATTCCCGCTCGCGATCCTGATCGGCGGTTTCGCCGCTCTGATCGCCGGCTATATCGTCTCCATTCCGGCTCTGCGTCTGAAAGGTGACTATCTCGCGATCATCACGCTGGCAGCAGGGGAGATCATCCGTAATATCCTGAAGAACCTCGATATCGTCGGCGGTACCAAGGGTTATACCGGCATCCCCGGCTATACGAACTTTGCCTGGGCTTATTTTGTAGCAGCGATCTGCATCTTCGCTTCCAAGTCGCTGATCCAGTCACGTCACGGACGTTCGATCATCTCGATCCGTGAGGACGAGATCGCGGCGGAAGCTTCCGGCGTCGATACCAACCGCTATAAGATCATCGGCTTCATCTTCTCGGCATTCTTTGCCGGTGTTGGCGGCGCGATCTACGCACACTATCTGCGTTTCCTGCAGCCGGGCATCTTCACTCTGAACAAATCGATCGAGATCCTGGTCATGGTCGTCTTAGGCGGCATGGGTTCGATCCGCGGATCGATCATCTCGGCTGTTATCCTTACGGTACTTCCGGAAATGCTGCGCGGCTTCTCCGATTACCGTATGCTCGTATACTCGCTGGCTCTGATCTTCATGATGCTGGCGAAACACTCCGAAACGATCCGTCAGCTGCTTGGAAGATTCCAACCTGTCGCAAAACGAAAGGAGACTGCCCATGAGTAATGTAGTTCTTGAAGTACGTGATCTCGGCATCAACTTCGGCGGTCTGCGCGCAGTCGACGGTCTGAATATCGATGTCGAGAAGAATCAGCTTTACGGTCTGATCGGCCCGAACGGCGCCGGCAAGACGACCGTCTTCAATATGCTGACAGGCGTCTATGAGCCGAGCGACGGCACGATCAAACTCAACGGCGAGCTTCTCAATAAGAAAAAACCGCACGAGATCGCCCGCAAAGGCGTTTCCCGTACATTCCAGAATATCCGTCTTTTCAAGGATCTGACCGTTCTTGAAAATGTCCTGATCGCTCTCGACACCCAGGCGGATTACAGTATCCTGACCGGTATCCTGAAGATGCCGAAATTCTTCCGTCAGGAAAAGGAGATGGAAGAGGAGGCGATGCGTCTGCTCGCGGTCTTCGGACTTGACGGCGACGCCCAGACTCTGGCCCGCAACCTGCCGTATGGCAAACAGCGTGAGCTTGAGATCGTCCGCGCCCTGGGAACCCATCCCAAACTGCTCCTGCTCGATGAGCCGGCTGCCGGCATGAACCCGCAGGAGACCCAGAACCTGATGGATGCGATCGAAACGCTGCGCAATACATTCGATATCTCAGTCCTTCTGATCGAACACGATATGAAACTCGTCATGGGTATCTGTGAAAAGATCACGGTCATCAACTACGGAACCCTGCTTGCATGCGGAACACCGGAGGAGATCCAGAAGAATCCGCAGGTCATTAAGGCGTATTTAGGAGAATGATGCTATGCTGAAAGTAGAGAACTTAGTCGTAAAATACGGCGTGATCGAAGCCATCAAAGGCATCTCCTTTGAAGTCGGTGACGGACAGATCGTCACCCTGATCGGTGCCAACGGCGCCGGCAAGACAACGACCCTGCAGACGATCTCCGGACTTGTCCGTCCGCAGAGCGGAAAGATCCTGCTCAACGATAAGGACATCAGCCACGAGGCGACCGAAAAGATCGTAAGAAGCGGACTTGTCCAGGTGCCGGAGGGAAGACGTGTCTTCCAGCAGGAGACCGTTGAGGAAAACCTGATCCTGGGAGCCTATACCCGTAAGGATAAAGACGGGATCAAAGCGGATCTTGAAAAAGTCTATGAGCGTTTCCCGCGTCTGAAGGAACGTCATCAGCAGCTTGCCGGAACATTATCCGGCGGTGAGCAGCAGATGCTGGCGATCGGCCGGGCACTGATGGCAAAACCGAAGATCATGCTGATGGACGAGCCCAGTATGGGTCTCTCGCCGCTTCTGGTACGCGAGATCTTCTCGATCATCCGTGAGATCAACCGTGACGGAACGACGATCCTGCTGGTCGAGCAGAACGCCAACATGGCGCACACCAACCCAAAACAACCCAAAAAAAAGAAAAACAACACCAACCACCAAGAACACAACGGCGAACAACAG
>JAUNQE010000080.1 GCA_030536365.1 Erysipelotrichaceae bacterium
ACAAGAGGATATTCCCGTGTTTTTTTGAACTGTCCATTTTCAGTGGGGCAGTTCAACCGTGTGTTTTTGTTTTGTATAAACGAATGCTTACTTTGTTCCGCTCAGAGCTGTCCCTTTGACATAGAGCGTGTAACCGTTGGAAATAACTTGGGACGCATTTCCATTGAAGGAAGTTACATAGCTGTCGCCTGTCAGTGTCCAGGTGCTGCTGCTGTCAAGGGTCACGTTTACGGTACCGACACTGTCAGAGACGATCTTTCCCGATTCGTTGATGATCGTGCCGCCGATATACCCTTCGAAGGAGGAGTTATCCGAAAGGTTCAGTGTCAGGGTCGATCCTTCTCCGACAAGGATCGCGCCGCTCAGTTCCTGCTCTTCGGCATTCAGAGTCGCAATATTGGAAGCACCGCTCCAGCCGTCATCACAGACGGATAAGAGGATGTTGTCATCGTCTTTGTTCGTGATCGTAACATCTTCAAGATTGATCACCGCGTTGGTGTTGGTCACATGGAAGACATGTCCGGATTTGCTGGTGAGGGATCCGCCTTCCATTGTGAATTCTGAAGTACCGCTGTCGGCATCGCCGCTCATTGACTGGTAGATCATGATCGTATCGAAGAAAGTTGCGTTGCCGTTGGTCTTAGTGTTGTTCGCGGTCAGGTCACAGTCGATCAGCGTGATCGAGTTCTTGCCTTCGATGCAGACGCCTTCAGACAGATTGGAGACCAGGGTCGCGTTGCTGACAGTGATATCCGCTGTTGAATAGATCGCCGGGGAACCGAGACCGTTCGAGGTATAGCTGCCGCCGTCTACTACGACGGTTCCGCCGCCTCTGTCGGTACGGATCGCCGCGGAGGAACGTCCGCTTGTCTCAACTTCAAGGTCATACGCGTAAGTGACACCGCCGCCGGTGGTCATGATACCGCCGGAACCGTCACCGGTCGTCGTGATCTTTGAATCTCTGATCGTTACGGTCGTGCCGTCGCCCTCGGCGCCGTTCTGGCCGCCGTTGCCGCCATAGCTGAAGACACCGTTGGCTCCGTCCGCCGAAGATTCAATGGTCGCGCCTTCGATCGTGACATTCGCGCCGTCCTTGACAAGGACTGCCGCGTTGAGTCCGTAGAAGTTGCAGTTGTCACCGCCATCGGAATCACCGGTCTTGGTAACAGTGATATTGCTGAGGGTCACATCTTCGTCTGTGCTGACGATCAGCGCGCTTTCATCCGCTGTGGAGGAGCTGTAGCTTTTCCCGCTCTCGCTTGCGGAAGAAGTGATCTCATAGGCTGCGGTATAGGTCAGATCCGCGGAGGAACTGCCTCCCGGATGTCCTCCCGGAGCACCGCCCGGAGCGCCTCCCGGACCGTTTCCGTCCGGCTTCTCCGGCGGGGTACCGCCCTTTTCCTTTTCGCTCTCGTTCTCTTCTACGGCATTGATGATCTCGGTGATCTCCGTTTCCGTAGGAGCTGCTGTTTCTGTATTTTCCACTGCTGTGTTCGCTGTGCAGCCGCTGAGCAATGCTGTCACCAGCAGGCCGCTTAACAGTAAATTCACGCTTTTCTTTGTCTTTTTCATTTCGGTCACCTCCGATATGTCTACATCCTAGATCAGGAATGTGAACTCATTCTGAAGTGAATGTGAATTGAAAACGAAACAAATCCGTTTCTCTTTCTTCGGCTTTTCCTTTATTTCAGGGATAACTGCGATAAAATAAAAATATGAAAGCGACCATTCATAAGATATTTTTATTCGCATTGCTGCTCTGCTTCTTTTTGAGTGGTTTCAATCCGGTCCTGGCAGAAGGTGAAACGGAAACGGAGAACGAAGAAGAGGAAACGATCTATATCGATGACACCTTCTACTGCATCACTGCCGGCACCAACCGCACATTCCAGGTCCCCTTCAACCCGAACTGGTTCAGGGATCCGGCAACAGAGTATGATCACGATCTGGCAAAACTCTCCCTTGGTCTCGCCACGGCGGCTTTCCGTCCGCATGCCTCCACCGCAGGCGGCGAGGCCGCGGATAAGAATCTGCGCAGTTTTCTTAAAAAAACAGGCTTCAGCGATCTGCGGAGCGATGACTACGATAAAGACCCCGGAAGATACACTGTCTCCACTGTCATGGGTCACCGTCAGGTCGGCGAAGGTGACGATGCCTTTCAGCTGATCGCGGTCGGTATCTGCGGTCAGGGCTATGTCGACGAATGGGAATCGAATTTCTCGATCGGGAACGGCGTGATCCCGGATGGTTTTGACCGTTCCGCCCGTATTGTATTTGACCGTATCTTCGGTTATATGTCCACGAATCATATCGAAGGACCGGTAAAGATCTGGCTCTCCGGGTTCAGCCGTGCCGCGGCCATCTCCAATATCACCGCCGCCAGACTGAGCGAAACGGATACTTTCTCTCAGGAGACCGTCTTCGCCTACACTTTCGGAACACCATATACAACGAGGGAAGAAAACATCCCCGAATATAAAAACATCTTCAATATCTGCGGCAAGATGGACCCTGTCACCAGCATCCCGTTCCGGGACTGGGGTTACCACCGTTATGGCGTCACCCTGCAGACTCCGGCCCAGGAGACCGACTCGGATTTCGCGGCAAAACGTTTAAAAGCGAACGCGGTCTACCGCCAGGTGACCGGCCTTGAATACTGGGCGAACTCAGAGATGAACCTGCAGATCCGGGTCGTCATGGACTATCTGCTGCGCATCTGCCCGGATGTTGAAACTTATGTCAATTCACTGCAGGACAACCTGATCTCCCTGTGGGAGCGGCATGATCCCGCCAGCATTCTGACGAGACTTCTGAATATGGCGAACGATCCGCTGCTGATCAACGAGGAGAACCGTAAGGACGCCAACATGTTCCTGAACACTCTCTCCTATCTGGTCCTGGATTACGCTGCCAGCGACAACGCTTTCCGCCGCTGGAACAAGAATGCTTCCACCGGTTCAAATCTTCTGCAGTCACATACACCGGAACTCTATATCTCCTGGGTCTATTCCGCGGACCGCGCTTCCGAGCTTTATACCCGTTCCCGCAGCTATACTCAGGCCTTTATTGAGGGAGATGTCACCGTCACCCTGATCCGCGGCGACCACGAACTGGAAAAACTCTCCGCCGGGGAAGACGATACCTCCTCTGTCCATCAGTATCTGAGTTTCCGCAACGGCAAGATCTCGGTCATGATCCCGCGTGACCGCGATTACTATCTGCTGGTCACCTCCAACATCGATCAGACAGTCGGTGAAATGGAAGGCGTCTTCCGTGTCGGCCGGCAGACTCCGCAGGAGATGACGACCAACTATTTTGAAATGAAAGCCGGTGAGGAATATCACACGAAATACGAAGGCGGTACGACCGCTTCGGCTTCCTCGATCGAGGAAAGCTACAGTACCACCGACACCTTTGATTCCGCGGCCTATTTCTACTCCGACAGTCTGAACCGCTTCTCCAACAATAATTTTGACTTGCTGACCTGGAGAGAAGTCGTTCTGGGGATCTTCATCCTCGTCTTCCTGACCGCTCTGTTCCTGCTGTTCCTGGTCACGCTGATCGTCAGCTGGCTGCGTTTCCGTCACAGAAGAAAACGCGGTTTCGTTCCTGCAGGCGCGAAATTCCGTCCGCTTCCGATCCTGGCCACCTTCCTGATACAGCAGGCATTCTTTATCGGTGAATTCCGTTCGATCCTCTATCCGGATCAGCAGACGATCGATGTCGACTCCAAGATCTTTATCGGCGCTATGACGCTGATCATCGCTTTCTACGGCTACCGCCGTAAGAAAGACCGTTTCCACCTTCTGCTGATGGGTGTTATCCTCCTTTTAGCGGCGGCGGATACCGCGATGCTGTACTCGGTACGTCTGGGCGGAACATTGCATGTCCTGGCCTATACCTTCCTGACCTATATCTTTATCCGTGTGGACCGTCCGTCCAAGCTGCAGATCCTGCTGTGGCTATTGATCGCGGCGACCGGGATCGTCTACGTCCTGCGCATACCGGGAACTTACGGCTACCTGCGCGCAGTCGCGATCTTCTATGTCCTGTCCTCTTCAGCAATGGTCGTTGCCTCCTTCCATCTGGCTTCGCGGACTTTCCGGGGAACGCTACTCTTATTCATCTCCGGTCTGCTTCTGATCTATAACCAGGCGAACTCGACGAACGCCCTGTTCCATCTGATCTCCTTAGGCACCTACTATACCGCCGTCATCACTCTTGCCAGCAGCGGCAGCGGCTTTATCCGCGGCCGGACCGTTCCGGTAACGATGCTGGAGGAAAAAGAAACCGAGGAACAGGAAAGCACAGCTTCCTGATCATGAGAAAAATTCTTAAAGCTTTTTTCAGTCTATTATTTGTCCTGATCCTTGTCCTCTTTTTCGGGACGCGGATCTATAAGCAGGCAGCGCCTGCTTTTTCTCCGTCCGAAGAAAGTGATGTTCAGAATTATGTCTATCTTTCCGAGGACACAGTGATCCTCGATGAAACACTTCCCGAAGAAGAACTTTTAAAGCAGCTGGAAAAGGCGATCTCGGAGAGAGCGGAACATCTGGTCATCCGTGATCATCCGCTGTTTGAATGGAATGATCTGCTGAGCCTTGACTACAGTTCCTTCTGGCTGCAGGAATTCGGAACTGCCACCTATCCCTCCTCACGTCTTCCGGAAGACAAAGAAGACCATACGCTCTATTTCTATGAAATGACCTATTATCCTCTTTCTGAAGAGGAGATCACCAAAATGAAGGCAGAGATCGACTCAGCCGTGAATGAGATCCTTTCCGCAGTTCCGGAAAAGGCGGATGCCTGGGAAAAGACAAAAGCGGTGCATGACATTTTATGTCAAAAGACCGAATACGATGAGACTTTAGTCCTGCCCCACTGTCATAACGCCTACGGCGCGCTCGTCAATGGCAAAGCGGTCTGCAGCGGCTACGCGGCTGCCTTCCGCATCCTGATGGGAAAACTGGGTGTTGAATGTTCGATCACGGTATCCGAGGATCATGCCTGGAATCATATCGAAGCGAATACCTATGAAAGCTATATCGATGTCACCTGGGATGATATCGACGCGGGCGAAGAGGAGCAGGAACATATCTTCTATGACTTTTTCGGACTGACAAAAGAAGAAGTCGAAAGGATCGACATGCATACGATCCTGAATGGCGGAGAGGAAGAAGAGATCACAGGGGAGCCTACAGTCTTCAATTATTTCCTTCATGAAGGCCTTTATATGGAAGAGTATGACCGGGAAGAACTGATCGCCCTCCTGCGCCGTCAGCTGCAGGAGGAGAAGGAACTCCTGTCTGTGCGGATCAGCGAAGAAGGATACGAGACCCTGCGCTCCCTGAGCGGCGAAGAGCTGGGAGAGATCCTCTACGAAGCCGGAAAAGGAGGTTATTTCTATTACTGGCTCAATGATGATCTGTGTGTTCTGAACATCGATCCCGAGACCGATTAAGCACAAAAATTCGATAATATAAATCAAGCCCTTTTTCAGGAAATTAGGAGAGTT
>JAUNQE010000081.1 GCA_030536365.1 Erysipelotrichaceae bacterium
TCGGTCTATTCGGCCTCGGAAAACGCGCGCCGTGAATTCCCGGACCTGCATGTTGAAGAGCGCAGCGCGGTCTCGATCGGAAGACGTCTGCTCGACCCGCTTTCGGAACTGATCAAGATCGATCCGGAAAGTATCGGTGTCGGCCAGTACCAGCATGACCTGCCGCAGAAGGAACTGAAGGAACGTCTGGATTTCACGACTCTGAAAGTCGTCAACCGCGTCGGCGCGGACGTCAATACCGCCGGCGAGGAACTGCTTCGTCATGTTGCCGGTCTCAATAAGACGACCGCCGCGAATATCGTTTCCTGGCGCTCCGAGAACGGACCTTTTGTGAACCGCAAACAGCTCGCCAAAGTCCCGAAGCTCGGCCCCAAGGCGCTTGAACAGGCATATGGCTTCCTGCGTATCCGCAACGGCAGCGAAGCGCTCGACGCGACTTCGATCCATCCGGAATCCTATTCCTATGCCAGGGCGATCCTGCATAAGTGCGGCGACCTGCCGCTGGGCTCAAAGGAGCTTGGCGAAGCTCTGAACAGTTATGACCGCAAAGAACTTTCCGGGGAGATCGGATGCGACAGCTATACCCTTGAGGATATCCTGAAGTCCTTAAAGGAACCGCTGCGGGATTACCGTGATTCCTTTGAAGGTCCGATGCTGCGCAGCGATATCCTGGAACTGAAGGATCTTCATCCCGGCGATGTCCTGCAGGGCGTTGTCCGCAATGTCGTGGATTTCGGCGCCTTCGTCGATATCGGCCTGCACGAGGATGGCCTGATCCACCGCTCAAAACTCGGAAGGAAGGCCTCTCCCTATGAGGTGCTTTCGGTCGGCGATATCGTGGAAGTCGAAGTGATTTCGATCGATCTCGAGAGGGAAAAAGTCGCTCTGGCATTACGTTCTTAATGCAAATTCAGATCCCGGATCATGGGGAAACGGTCCGGGATTTTTATTGAAGAAATAAAGGGAAAGAACTTGCGAATAACTTTGCGAATTCCTTAACAATTCCCTTTCATACAATGTTATAATTATTGAGTTAGGAGGGAAGTTTAATGAGTAAGAAATCCGTTACTGATTTAAACGTCGAAAGTAAAAAAGTAATCGTACGTGTTGATTTCAACGTACCGCACAAGGGAGACGTCATCACCGATGACAACCGCATCCGCGCTGCGCTCCCGACAATCCAGTATCTGCTGGATCATAACGCCAAAGTGATCCTGATGTCCCATCTGGGCAAGGTCGATCACAAAGATCCGGAAAAGACAGAGGCCGACAAGAAGAAAAACAATATGGCTCCGGTCGCTGTTGCCCTGCAGGCTTTATTACCGGACTACAAAGTCAAATTCGTTGACGCTACCCGCGGCGAAGCTCTGGAACAGGCTGTCAATGAACTGCAGGATAAGGAAGTCCTGCTGATGCAGAACACCCGTTACGAAAAGGGTGAATCCAAGAACGACCCGGATCTCGGTGCTTACTGGGCATCCCTGGGCGATCTCTATGTTTCGGATGCCTTTGGTTCCGTACACAGAGCACACGCTTCCACAGTCGGTATCCCGACACATCTGCCGAGCGCTGTTGGTTTCCTGATCGAAAAGGAACTGAAGTACCTGGGCAAGGCTCTGGACGATCCGAAACGCCCATTCGTTGCTGTATTAGGCGGCGCGAAAGTATCCGATAAGATCGGTGTCATCGAGAACCTGCTCGAAAAGGCTGACAAGGTCATCGTCGGCGGCGGTATGGCTTATACCTTCTATAAGGCTATGGGCTACGGCGTCGGTACATCCCTGTTAGAAGAAGACAAGGTCGAAGTTGCTGCTGAATTCATCAAGAAGGGCGGCGACAAGCTGATCCTGCCGGTCGATAATGTTATCGCCAATGATTTCGATAATCCGACAGACATCAAGGTCGTTCCGTCCTGCCAGATCCCGGATGGCTACATGGGTCTTGATATCGGACCGGAGACCATCAAGCTGTTCACAGAAGAACTCGCCGGTGCGAAGACTGTCTTCTGGAACGGACCGATGGGCGTCTTCGAAAAAGAAGCTTTCGCTAAGGGCACGATCGGTGTCTGCGAAGCGATCGCGAACCTGGAAGACTGCATGTCCATCATCGGCGGCGGCGACTCCGCTTCCGCAGCCAAGAACCTGGGCTATGCTGACAAGATCAGCCATATCTCCACAGGCGGCGGCGCATCTCTGGAATACATGGAAGGCAAGACCCTGCCGGGTATCGCCATCATCGAGGAGAAATAAGCATGCGTAAGCCTATCATCGTCGGAAACTGGAAAATGAATAAGACCATTGCCGAAACAAAAGCATTCTGCGAGGCAGTGGATCCGGAAGTAAACGACAGCGCTACCTTCGGTATCGCGACCCCGTATCTTGATCTGCAGACAGCTCTGGCAAACACCAAGAACCTGATCGTTGCCGCTGAGAACTGCCACTTCAAGGACAGCGGCGCTTATACCGGCGAAGTCAGCGTCCCGATGCTCGAAGAGATCGGTCTGAAATACTGCATCATCGGCCATTCCGAACGCAGAACGATGTTCGGCGATACCGATGAGACTGTCAACCTCAAGGCAAAACGTCTTCTGGCTGCCGGCATGACCCCGATCCTCTGCATCGGTGAGACCGAAGCACAGTTCGATGCCGGTGAGACTAAGGAAGTCATCAAGAAACAGCTGAACGGTTCCTTAGCGAATCTGACTCCGGAACAGGTCGCAGGCATGGTCCTGGCCTATGAACCGATCTGGGCGATCGGTACCGGCAAATCCGCGGATAAGGAGATCGCGCAGAACTGCTGCGGTTATGTCCGTGAAGTCGTAAAGGAAATGGTCGGCGAGGAAGCGGCTGAAAAAGTACGCATCCAGTACGGCGGTTCCGTTAAACCCGAAAATATCAAAGAATATATGGCACAGCCGGATATCGATGGTGCTCTGATCGGAGGCGCTTCTCTGAAAGTCGACTCCTTCAAGGCCATCATGGAAGCTGTGAAATAGGAGGAATAAAAAATGCCTTATATTGCTGATGTCTATGCGAGAGAAGTATTAGACTCCCGCGGCAACCCGACTGTTGAAGTCGAAGTAACTACTGATTCCGGCGCTTTCGGCCGTGCTATCGTTCCGAGCGGCGCCTCCACAGGTGAAAGAGAAGCTCTCGAACTCCGTGACGGTGATAAGAGCCGTTACTTAGGAAAGGGTACTCTGACAGCTGTCAGCAACGTCAACAAAGTCATCGCTCCGGAGATCCTCGGTATGGATGTTACCGATCAGGTCGCGATCGATGAACTGATGATCGAACTCGACGGCACAAAAGACAAGTCCAAACTCGGTGCCAACGCGATCCTGGGCGTTTCCCTGGCATGTGCAAGAGCTGCTGCTGACTACTACGATATGCCGTTATACAAGTACCTCGGCGGCTGCAACGGTAAAGTCATGCCGGTTCCGATGATGAACGTCCTCAACGGCGGCAAGCACGCTGATTCCGCAAGCGATGTTCAGGAATACATGATCATGCCGGTCGGCGCTGACAGCATTCACGAAGCGATCCGCATGGGTGCTGAGATCTTCCATCACCTGAAGAAGGTCTTAAAGAAATACGGTTACAACACTGCTGTCGGTGACGAAGGCGGTTACGCTCCGTCCTGCGTTCCGGGCAACGATGGTCCGTTAGAGAAGCTCGGCAATGCCGGCCCGCTGGCTTTGATGCTGGAAGCTGTTGAAGCTGCTGGTTACAAAGCAGGTAAGGAAGTCTTCTTCGGTCTCGACTGCGCTGCTTCCGAATTCTATGATGCAGAAAAGGACAGATACGTTCTGAAGAGATCCGGCGAAGGTGAAAAGACCTCCGAAGAAATGATCGAAATGTACAAGGAATGGGTCGACAAATACCCGATCATCTCGATCGAAGACGGTCTTGCAGAAAACGACTGGGACGGCTGGAAGAAGCTCAACAAGGCTCTCGGCAGCAAGGTCCAGCTCGTCGGTGATGACCTCTTTGTTACCAACACGGAATACATCGCCAAGGGTATCAAGAAGGGCGTTGCGAACGCTGTTCTGATCAAGGTCAACCAGATCGGTACTGTTACAGAAACGATCGACGCTGTCGAAATGGCTAAGAAAGCCGGCTGGACTGCAGTCGTATCCCACCGTTCCGGTGAAACTGAAGACACAACGATCGCTGATCTCGTTGTCGGTCTGAATGCAGGTCAGATCAAGACAGGTTCCCTGTCCAGAACCGACCGTATCGCGAAGTACAACCAGCTGATGAGAATCGAAGAAGAACTCGGTCCGTCCGCTCAGTACCCGGGCATCCACACTTTCTACAACCTCAAGAAGTAGGATTAAGAAACGATTAATAAACAGGGAGGGCTATTGAGCCCTCCTTTTTTTAAGGTTAGAATATAACTGTCTATCCTGTGACCGGATGCTGGTTTTCCCGGTCTTTTATGTTAAAGGGCATGTTCCGTTAAAGGCAATAACGAAGGTTGACATTCCGATAGGGTGGAAATATACTAGATAGTACAGTTAGTACAGTTGAAGGAGAGATCGCGAAATGAGTGAAAAAGACTTTTTGAGCCAGTTTTCCAGTGAAAATAAACCAAAGAGCTTCCAGGAGGAGGAAAGAGTCCCCGTTGAGAAGCCGAATAAGCCGATACCGGTCAAGGGGATCGTGATCGGTGTAGCTGCTCTGGCAGTCATTGCCGCTGCGGTCTATTTTTTGTTCTTCCGTCCGAAGATCGTGATGCCGAATTTTGTCGGCCAGAAAGAAAGCGAAGTCGCGATCTGGGTCCGTCAGCAGCAGATCGATGCCCAGGGCGTCGTCATGAAGGGCGAATATAACTTCGAGAATGACGAAGGCATCATCATCGAGCAGAGCGTCAAAGAGGGGACGAAGGTCAAGAACGACGTAAAAGTCACCTTCATCGTTTCCAAGGGCGCAGACCCGGACGAAAAAGTCGCGGTCCCGGATATCGCTTCCATGAACCGTGCGGAGATCGATACCTGGATCCGGGAAAACAAGATGCAGAAAGTCCGTATCACAACTACCTACAACGAGGAAGTCGCAGAAGGAAACGTCATCTCCTTTGATCTGAAGGGAACCGATCCCGCCGAATTCACCCGCGGCAGCGCAATGAATATCTCGATCTCCAAGGGTCCGCAGCCTGCAGGCACAGTTACCGTTCCGGAATTCACCAGCAAGGAACAGGCGGAAGCCTGGGCCAAGACCAATAAGGTCAAGCTCGAAGTCATCGAATCCTTCAACAATGACAAGCTGGCCGGCGTCGTCTATGACCAGAGCCCGAAGAAAGACAAGACGATCAAATCGACGGAGACTGTCACTATCTATGTATCCAAGGGTAAGGGCGTTACCGTCCCGAACCTCCTGACGATGACAAAAGTCCAGTCCGAGGAATGGCTGGCCAAACACCCGGTCAACCGCAAGGAACGTTATGCCAATACGACGAA
>JAUNQE010000032.1 GCA_030536365.1 Erysipelotrichaceae bacterium
CGCCCGGGTGGATCGAAAGACCGTGGACTCTGACTTCCGCGCTGTTGGCAAAGAAGCAGTCATAGCAGAGCTCATCCGCGTTGAAACCGTCGACCGTGTAAGCGAAGTCTGCGCCGAAGCGTTCGATCGAGAAGTTCTCGACGCCTCTGCCGACTTCTTCGTCTGGTGTAAAGGCGACAGCGATCGGGCCGTGCTTGAATTCCGGGTGCTGCTGGCAGTACTCCAGCAGTGTCATGATCGCGGTGATCCCGGCTTTGTCGTCACCGCCTAAAAGCGTTGTGCCGTCGGTGACCAGAAGATCACAGCCCTTATCCTTTAAAAGCTGCGGGAACTGATCCGGGCTCATGGTGATCCCGAGTTCCTCGTTTAAAACGATCGTACCGCCGTCGTAGTTTTCGATGAGGCGCGGTTTGACATTTTCTCCGGAAGCGGCCGGGGAAGTATCCATATGGGCAAGGAAGCCGATGCAGGGCTGTCCTTCCGTATTTGCTTCAAGCGTACCGTAGACGATACAGCTGTCGGTCAGCTCCACATTGGAGAGACCAAGGGAGACGAGTTCCTCCTTCAGCATCTCGGCCAGCACGAACTGCTTCTTTGTGCTCGGCACGCTGACACTGAATTCGTCAGACTGTGTATCAATTTTCGCGTAACGCGTTAATCTTTCCATAACATTCATAAACATATCCTCCGCTACTGATTATAGCGCAATTCTTTTATTCAACGGATTTCAGTGATTCGATCATATCGATCTTCTTCAGCGGCTTACGGGTGAAGAAGAGAACGATGACCGTGAAGACGATCGTCACCAGGAAGGAGTAGAGGAAGCTCAGGAACTTGATGTTGCTGCCGAACATGATCATCTCCATATTGATGACGTTCATGATGAAGTGGTGCTCGACGATGCCTAAAGGCATACCGACGAGCGCTCCGATCAGTGTCAGCAGGAAGATCTCCTTGAAAATATAGGAGTTGACTTCATAGTCACGGAAACCCAGGACCTTCAGGGTCGCGATCTCGCGGATACGTTCCGAGATATTGACCTGGGTCAGGTTGATCAGGACGACGAATGCCAGCGAGCCGGCAGTCAGGATGATGACCAGGATGATGATATCAAGCGCCTGGATCATCGTGGTGAACTGTTCGATGACATTGGAGAAGTCAACAACACTTTCAAAACCTTCGAACTTCTTGAGCGAGTCGAAGTTTCCGCCGGTGCTGTTCTTCACCGCGATATTGGTGTAATGCAAGGGCTCCGCAAACAGCGTGCTGTAGTATTCTTCGGAGATATAGAGATAATGCTGGAAGTACATCTCGCAGACTTCAGTGATGCGCACGTCCTTCTTGATGCCGTTGGCGCTCTCGATCGTGATCATATCCCCGGCTTTGAGGTCATTGTTCTGAGCGAACTTCTGGGAGATGATCACACCGCTGTTCTTCAGCCGGATCGGTGTCTTATGATCGGCTGCCAGACGCAGGTTCAGGATATCCTGCGCCTCACGGGCATCGAGCACATTGACATTGATCGTCTTCTCTTCCTTCTCAAGATAGACCTTGGAGGAGTAGGAAGCGTAAGGAACGACATACTCATTATCAAGATCCTTCTTCAGCTCATTTACGATGGCGTTCGCGTTGCGGTCGTCTTCAAGATTGACCACATAGTCATGATTGAAGATACTGCCGAACTGCAGATCGACGACATCGGCAATCGAGTCCTTGATCCCCCAGCCGACAACGAGCAGCGCTGTACAGCCGGCAATACCGACGACAGTCATGATGAAGCGAGCCTTATAGCGGATCAGGTTGCGGGCCGTGATCTTGGAAGTAAAGGAAAGCCGGCGCCAAATAAACGGCAGGTATTCGAGGAAGACCTTCTTCGAGCTCTTCGGTGCCTTGGGACGCAACAGCTGGCTGGGCATCTCTTTCAGGGAATTATTGACGACGAGATAGGTCACGAAGGACATCAGTCCGGCAAACAGGACAAAGCAGATCAGGATGTTCTCGGGCGGGAACAGCATTTGCCGCGGCGGCAGCATGTACATCAGTCGCCAGGTTTCATAGATGACGGTCGGGAAAAGCGCCATGCCGAGACCAATACCGAAGACACCGCCGGTTACAGTCGCCAGCAGAGCGTAGAGCACATATTTCATGATGATCTTGCCCTTGGAGAAACCAAGCGCGCGGAAGATACCGATCTGACCGCGCTGCTCATCGACAAGACGGGTCATCGTCGTCATGCAGACAAGCGCAGCGACGAGATAGAACAGGAAAGGCAGAGCGATACCGATCGCGCCCATCTGTTTGGCGTTCTCAGAAAACATGAAGGTCGAGTAATGACTGTCACGGTCCAGGACCATCCATTCCGCCGCCGGCAGTTCCTCAAGATCCTGACGGGCCTTGCGGATATCCGCCTCGGCTTTTTCGATCTCTTTTTCGTATTCGAGCAGTCCTTCCTCGTACTGCTTCTTGCCGTCTTCGTATTTCCGGCGGGCATCCTGCAGTGTCCACTGTGTAGAAGCGATCTCTTTATTGACACGGCTGATCGCCTCGTTGGCGATATCGATCTCCTGCATTAAGGCGTCATAGATCAGCTTGTCGCGCTGCAGCTGGGAATATTCGTTATAGCTCTTTTCGATCGAACCGCCGTATTTCCTGTCCAGCGCTTCCTTCGCGGCTTTGGCTTCGCTCTCGCTGAGCGTACGTGCTTCTTTTAAGGAATCCAGGACCTGCTGGTCGACATCCGCGCGGGTGCGCAGGGAATCGATCTCGGGGCCGATCGCGGCCAGACGCGTTTCCGCGGCGGCGCGCTCTTCCTCACTGAGTTCGGGGTCTTCGAGTTTTGCCTGCAGTTCGCTCTTTTCGTTTTCAAGAGCCGTGATCTGACCATTCAGATCATTGATCTCATTCTGCAGTTCGCTGATCCGCTGGTCATAGGCTGCCTGGGAATCAGGACTGCTTAAAGTGGCAAGCGTCCTATAGGAACCGTAATCCGCCAGCAGTTCGGTATAGATGGTATCGAAGGAGCGGTGGGCGCTGTCGGCATTCTCGATCGCGGCAATGCGCTGATAGACCGGCAGACCATTCTCCTCATAGCGTTTGTTCAGATCCTTCTGCTGTTCCTGCAGCTGCTGGACAGCCTGCTGCATCGAAGTCAGCTGGGTCTCTCCGGCAATGATCTGGATATTCGCGTTCTCAAGTTCTTCCTCGGCTTTTTTGAATTCCTCTTCCGCTTCCGCCTTCTTTTCGGCAAGCTCCTTCTCGCCGTCAGCGATCTTGTCCTCGTACTCTTTCAGGATCGAGGCTTTAAGCACTTCCTGCTGGTCCTTGGTAAAGACTTCCAGCTCCGCTTTCTGCTCGGCAATAAAATCCTTGTAGTCCTGCTCGAAGGATTCATAGTCCTTCGCGCCGGCAAAGGTCAGATAAACGGTCGTATAGTATTCGGAAATGAAATTCGCATTGGGAAGATAGATCACGATCGAAAGGTCGAGGTTCTTCATGGTGCCGGTGCCTAAAGTCTTGGACATGTAGGCCGGGGTACGGACCTTGCCGACGATCGTGAAGTCGGTATTCTTCAGCTTCTCGCTGATGTCTTCCTCTTCGAGATACAGATGCAGTTTCTCTCCGATATCGTAGGAGGTGCTCATCGAACCATTGTCGAGGATCAGGATCTCACGCGCGTTCTCCGGCATGCGTCCCTCGCTCAGCTCAAAACGGTCGACATTCCTTTCGACTTCCTCAGCCCGGGTCACGGCGACACCGTACTTGTCATTTTCGCTGTAGCAGTCGACTAATCGGCTGGGGAAGACGCTTTGGACGTATTCAAGCTTCTCAAGGGCCCGGACATCCTTGTCATCAAAGCCATAGGAAGAGTAAAGCTGGATATCCTGCAGATCCATCTCATCGGCGTAACGGTCCACGTTGTATTCCATGATCCGGCGCGTACTCAAAAGACCCATCATGAAGGCCACGCCGATCATAACGATCAGCAGCAATGACAGGAAACGGTTGAATGTGTTTTTTATGAGACGCAGGGTATCCCTATGAAACATCAGTATTCAATATCCTCGATATTCTTCGGGTTCTCGTTGATCGTGACAGATTCGATCTGTCCGCTCTTGACCCGGATGATCTTTTGCCCCATATCGGCTAAGGCGCCGTTATGGGTGATCATGACGACAGTCATCTTCTGCTGGGTGCACATATCCTGCAGGACCTTGAGGACCTGCTTGCCGGTCTTATAGTCGAGAGCGCCGGTCGGCTCATCGCACAGCAGAAGCTTAGGGTTCTTGGCGACAGCGCGGGCGATCGCCACACGCTGCTGCTCGCCTCCCGAAAGCTGGGAGGGGAAATTATTCATACGGTCTTCCAGACCGACCAGCTTCAAAACGAAATGCGCGTCCAGCGGATCCTTGGAGATCTGCAGCGCCAGTTCCACGTTCTCCCTGGCGGTCAGGTTCTGCACCAGGTTGTAGAACTGGAAAACGAAGCCGATATCATAGCGGCGGTAATCGCATAATTCACGGTCATTGGCGTTGGAGATATCGTTGCCGTCAACGACGACACTGCCCTTGGTGGCGGTATCCATACCGCCCAGGATGTTCAGGATCGTGGTCTTGCCGGCGCCGCTGTTGCCTAAAACGACGACAAACTCACCCTTGTCGATCGAAAAGGAGATGTCGTCCAGTGCTTTGATCTCCACTTCGCCCATCTGATATATCTTGGAAACATTGCGGAATTCGATAAAACTCATAGAGTCCCTCCCAGATGATCCTGCAGGTCGTTGTCAAGCAGGCTGACGAAGGAATTCAGGAAGACCTCCGCCAGTTTCGGCAGTTCCGGGCTTTCGGCAGGTGCCCGGTTCATGATCTCTTTCAAACCGCTGAAGATCGCGGCGGCATAGCCCTGCGCCAGTAGCCGGACATGTCCGTCCTCCTCGCTCAGATTGTAATTGCGAAGGATGACACTGCGGATCAGTTCGCTGAACCAGTCCGTGATCCGGTCGTTGACGTCGGAACGCATCATCAGGATACGCATCTCCTTCTGATGGCGCTGATAGATGCCGATGAAACCGCTGCAGAGACCGGAGATCATCGTCTTGATCTCCTCGACACTCAGGCCTCCCTGCGGGAATTCCCGGCTTTCCAGGCTGATCCTGCCATCCGTCAGCGTGCTGATCAGCTCGCTCAGTTCCTTGTAGGCGGGAAAGACCGCGGCCAGGATCAGTTCTTCCTTATTTTTGAAGTAACGGTAAAGATTACCGACAGTCATATTGCTGCGGAACGCGATGCGCCGCATGGAGGAGCTCCGGTAGCCATGCTGCAGGAATTCGCTGCGGGCGGAATCAACGATCCGCTCACGGGATTCTTCTTTTAAAAACTGCGCCATAAATAAACCTCCGTTCATTATTATAACGGAGGCTCTTATTATAGTAAACAGTTGTTCATTATTAGACTGCCTGGGGCAGTTTTTCTAATCAGAATACGAGGGAATCCAGTTTCCCGGTGAGCTCAAGGATGTGCTTTTTGCAGTTCTCGACCTCAGCTTTACCCTTCTCGTTATTGAGGGCGTCACGGCGGATCAGACGGCGCATGTTGCGGGTATATCCGATGAGCTTTGCCTTGTCGGCGATCTCTGTGATCTCTTCCTTGCTTTTGCCGTCGAAGTAGAGTTCAAGGGTCTTCTCCCAGATGCGGGTGCCGGTCTCATAGGGGATGCCCAGGAACTGCAGCATGTTGTCGTGATCCAGTTCACTGTAGCCCTGATAGGCGTTGAAGATCGAAGCGAACTCAAAGACCGGATGACCGGTGCAGAGCGTATCCATATCGATCAGCAGAACTTCCCCGTCCTGCAGCATGATGTTTTTCAGATGGTAGTCACCATGCAGCATGTGCAGATCTTCCGGGACTCCGTCGACCAGAGAAACGAGCTTGTTGAAGTTCTCTTCCGGCAGATAGTCCTTTAAGAAGGCGGCCCAGTTCTGGGCAACGGCCTTCATCGGCGGCATCTTGTCCGGCTTTACGAGCGTGCCGTGGATCTTCTTGAGCAGATCGACCGACATCGCGACGACCTGATCGGTGCTGTCGGGATCGGTCTGGATCAGTTTGGCAAAGGACTTCGCGTTCAGCAGTTCAAAGACGGAGCCGTAGCCTTCACCGACCTTGACGACATCGTAAGGGATCGCTGTCGGGATCCCCAGAATCAGGGCGGTGCGGGCGAGCTCTCTTTCACGCTCGATCTCCGGCAGCGCGTCCGGTTTGAAGTAGACTTTGACGATCGTATCGGCATCGATGCGGTAGACCTTGCCGTTGGCGCCCTGGCCGATGACTTCACAGCCTTCGACCGAGACTTCACGGTAAGCTTTCTGAACGTTCATCATCTCGGAGAAACCGGTGATGTCGAGGATCTCATAGACCTCGGAATTGACGTTGACGATCTTCAGGTCCGCGAAATTCTTCTTCAGACGCAGCAGGATGCGCAGACCGGCACTGGAGATGTACTGAAGGTCCCGCATGTCGACGATGACATTGCTGACATCCTTCCCTTCCATTGCCTGGTTGATCTCCGCTTCCACCGCGGCTGCGTTGTTTGAATCGATATGGCCCTGCAGACCGACCGTCAGGATATTCTCTTTAAAATCACTTTTGATCAGTTCCATTGTTTTCTTCCTTTCCAAGATCTGTTCGTCAGAATTTCTTATGCAGACAGAGTATGTTCTTGCCGTTCTTGTATTCGTAGCGGACATCGTCCATCGTCTTGCGGACGAGGAAGATACCGAGACCGCCTACATCGCGTTCTTCGGCAGGCAGGCTGACATCCGGCGTTTCCGCGCTCAGCGGATCATAGGGGATACCTTCGTCGATAAACCAGATATAGGCTCCCCGGGGATCGCTCTGCGGCTCAAAGCGTACGGTCGCTTTGCCGTTTCCCTGCGGATAGGCGTATTTGGCGATATTGCTGAAGATCTCATCGATCGCGACATCGATCTGCGTGCGCGCCTTGAACGGACAATCCAGCGCTTCCAGCTGCTCATCGATAAAATCCGTTACCGGTCCGACACTGTCGATCTTTGCTTCAACCGTTATTTCTTTCATATTTGTTGCTCCGTTATATCTGAATGCCAGCATCGTGATGTCATCGAACTGATCGGCATCTCCGACGAAGACACTGACTGCGTCCGCGACGTTGCTGATGATCTTGCGGGTATCTGCTGCAGGATCTTTATTCAAAGCTTCCATCAGGCGGTCGTTGCCGAACAGCTGATTATTGCTGTCGGTCGCTTCCGGCACACCGTCGGTGTAGACGAAGAGCGAATCGCCCGGCTGCAGCTGCACTTCATAGCTGCGGTAGACACTTTCCTCCATCGCTCCGAGGACGAGTCCGTGACGGTCCTTCATCATCTCGTAGTCTCCGCCAGCGTGGCGGAAGCAGGGATATTCATGTCCCGCGTTGGCGGCGGTCAGTCTTCCGGTCGAGAGTTCCACGATGCCCAGCCAGACACTGACGAACATCATTTCCGCGTTCTTGCTGCAGATCGCTTCATTCGTCTTCTGCAGGATCTCCTCGGCCGATCTTCCCAGCATCGCGCAGCTCTGCAGAATGATCTTGGAGACCATCATGAACAGCGAAGCGGGAATGCCTTTTCCGGAGACATCGGCGATAACGAGACACAGATGATCCTCATCGATCAGGAAGAAATCGTAGAAGTCACCGGCGACGGTCTTGGCCGGATCCACCATGGCATAGAGATCGAATTCGGTTCTGCCCGGGAAGGCTGCTTCCGCCGACGGCAGCATGGCCGACTGGATCTTGTTGGCGAGCTCGAGCTCAACGCCGATCCTTTCCTTTTCGGCAGAGATCGTGCGGATCTCGTTCATGTAGTCATCCATCTCCACAGTCAGGTCGACGACGTCTTCCGAGAGAACACCCAGTTCGTTGTCCGAGCGGATCTTATCGAGTTTATCGGCGATCTCCTTGCTGTCTTTCTTGATCTTGTACTGGCGTATGCCCTCCTGGACTTCACGCAGCGGCTGCAGCACCTGGTTCCAGATGACGAGCAGGAAGATGGCTGCCATCGCTGCCAGAAGGCCGATACCGAAACCGACTCCCTTCCAGGTCGTGGTCTGGATATGCTTGTTCAGACTGCTGAGGTTGAAGGTCAGTCCGGTCAGGATCGCATGTCCATCAAAAGACATGAGATGGGTGTAGTAATCCATATAGTTTCCGGCGGAGGCGAGATAGCTCGAATTCGCTTCGGCGCTGCGCATCGCTTCTGCCTGTTCCGGGGTCACGTTGACCGTCGTGCCCAGGGTATAGACTTCTTCGTATTTGGTTCCGCGGATGCATCCCGGCTCACCGGCGCTGAAAAGGAAGAACTGTCTCTGATAAGGTTCTTCCGTTAGCACACAGAAGAGATAGTCCACATCATAGGATTCCTTGATCTGGTCCATACGGGTGATCATCCAGGAATAGGTGATCTCGGCGTAGAGCTTCTGGTCTTCCGCCGGCAGCTTCTCGAGCTGCTCCGCGGTCAGATAACGCATCGCCAGATCAGGATGGCGTTCCGTAAAGATCCTGGTCTTCTGGGCAGTCTTGGCCGTTTCCTCAAAAAGCGCATCGTACTCGATGGAAAGTTCGGCGAAATGCGAACACCAGTAACGCAGAAGCCATCCATGGGCCGGATACTCGGTGACCGCCGTCGTGACTTCCTGGGCGACACTTTCCGCGTGGGCTTCGACCTGTTCCCGCACCAGTTCATCCGATCGGCGGCTCTGGAAGGCGAACGTCGCAACGCCCGCAGCCAAAGCTATGATCGTAAACAGGAGCGCGATCTGCAGAAGCAGACTGTATTTTCTTTTTCCTCTTGCCATAAGACTACTCGATCGTCAGGATATCGGAAAAACCGGTAACGTCGAGAATATCGCGGACGGTTTCACCGACATTCACAAGTTTCATCTTTCCCTGTTTCGCCATCGCTTTCATCGCGACCAGCAGCACACGCAGGCCGGCGGAGGAGATATACTCCAGACCCTTCATATCGAAGGTCAGTTCCTCGACTCCCGGAAGCGCGACCATCATCTCGGTCTCCAGCTGCTGGGAGGTCTGGGAATCCAGTCTCCCCTCGAGGGAGAGGCACAGGGCTTTGTCGGTAAGTTGTTTTTCGATCTTTAACATCAGAAAGATCCTCCTAATCTTCCGGGGACCAGGACGGCTGAACAGCCAGGATCTCCGGTTCTTCTACTTTGCAGCACACCTGATAGCGGTCCTCATAAACGATCTCGCCGGGGGTGTTGGTATATACGACATAAAAGGGATGGTTGTATTTTTCCAGCAGCCACATCATCGGCTGCACCATCTTGAGCATTTCTTCGGTGTTTTCCGTCTTGAAGAAGCAGACGACCTTTTCCTGGCGCTTGCAGGGTTCCGGCCAGGGAAGCTTATCCGAGAACCAGTCATCGATCTCGTAGAAAAGCTGCTCATCCTCCTCGTCCATCTCATCACCGGCTAACTGATGACAGATGCTGAAGATGCCTTTGGGGTATTTGGTGTTCTCCGCGAGTTCGCGGCCCTGAAATCTTACATATCGGAATTCCATATGATCTTCCCATCCAGATGCGTGAGGTTGGAGTACGGCATCATGCCGGCCTTCTTAAATTCCTCATAAACGAATGTCTCGAGCTGACATTTGACGATGAAGGCTTTGTGAGCCGGACAGCTGTACACCAGAGCGTAGGTCATGCCCTCGCGGCCATGGTTGACGATGCCGGCGTAGACGATCTTCTTCAGATCCTTGATGTTCTCGCGGGCACGTTCCATGATCGCTGCGCATACGGCATCGACCTGCTCCTTCTCATAGCTGAAAGGAAGAACGAAATTCATGACCCTCTGGTCCTTGATCTTCTCGATCGAGCGGATCGCGGAGTTGCAGACGGTATAGGTTGAATTGGTCGTGATCGAACGGAATTTGGTCACTCTTGCCGAGAAATAGGATACGTCGCATTCCTCTCCGTTATAGCGGACCATGTCGCCGACCTTATAGAAGTTGTTGTTGTAGATGTTGATGCCTGAGATGATATCCTTCAGCGTATCCTGCAGGGCCAGACCGACGATCGTGGCGGCGATACCGAGTCCGGCAAGGATACTGACGACATTGATACCATTCAGATGCAGGATCAGGACAACAGCGGTCAGAATGACGATGTACTGCATGACAGAGAAGATGACACCGACGAAGGTGTTCTTGTGCTGTTCGTCTTTTCCTGAGTACGCGACCTTCTTGATCAGGTACTGCTTGATCACACGAAGGATCAGGGCGGTGATCAGGATGATGATCACACTGCCGTAGAAGCCCTCGCCGGCAAGGAAGTCCAGGATCATGTCAGGCAATGATTTTCCGTTCATACGGTCTCCTTATCTGAAAGTGGCTGAGGCAATGACCTCTTCGATCAGCCCGCGGACCTTTTCCTCATTCTCCGCGCGGCCGTAGAAGTGCAGATAATAGATATCCTTTCCGTTTTTCATCTCTACGCTCTCGCCGAACATTTCCACATCTTCCGCTGTGTAGTGATAGGAATAGGAAATGGCTTTTTCGCCGGCGACAGTCGTGTTCTGAACTTCGCCCATCCGGCAGGAATACCTGGCCATCGCGTCCGCGATGAGCTTCGCGTCTTTCTTGCCGATGTCATTGATATTCAAAAGCATTGCCTGCAGACCGCTGATCGTACGATAGGCAGCGGTTGCGAGCAGATGACGTTCCGGGTCCGAGAGGATCTCGCCCGGTCCCTTGTTCAGGAACTGCAGTTTTTCGATCTCTTCCAGGCTGGGCGTGTCAAAGCCGTCCGGATAAGTCAGAGACAGTTTATCGTTTAGCAGGATCTGTTTCATTCGATACCTCCTGTAGGTCTGTATGTTTTAGAAAGCGATCGTAACGACGATCGTGACTTTGCTGTCTTCGATGGATACGCTGACTTCATCGGCGAGGCTGGCTACGATCGATCTTTCCAGCTCGTCATTCTCTTTACAGGCTTCTTCGTTATCCGAAGCCTGGAGCTCCTCACGGTATTTGTTGAGCGACCAGGAATAGGCGTCGGAATTGGCGATGAATTCGTTCGGGCTTCCCATCGTCATCAGACCGATCGATGTCATTGAAGGGCCGTCTCCCTCCGGCAGCAGCATTACCCCGATCATATCGCGGAGCTGGCCCATGAAGCCTTTGGCAGCGGCGTTTTCATGTTTCGAAGAAACCTCGATCAGTTTGCGGCGGCTATCCTGATTCAGTTCGACATCGCCTGCAAGGAAGATATCGTATTTCTGATCCTCCCCCTCGATCCAGTAAAGCGCTTCGATCTTTCCGACGATGCTGCGCATCATACCGAACAGTTCTTCCGCCAGAAGACGCAGACGCAGATCTTCTTTCCGGATCAGTCCGCTTTCAAGGCCGAACTTTTCCGTCATCTGCAGAGCTTCTTCCATGCCTTCGCCGGAACTGCTGACTCTGATCTGTTCCGTTCTCATATTTCCTCCGCTGTCGCTTACTCGACAGTCAGGATCTCCGAGAAACCGGTGACCTCAAAGATCTCGCTGATCATCTCATTGACGTTGCAGACCTTCATCGTACCCTCTTTGGCGATCATCGCCTTCTGTGTTGCCAGAAGCACGCGCAGTCCTGCGGAAGAGATGTATTCCAGATCCTTGAAATCCAGGATCAGTTCCTTTGTTTCTTCCGGAAGAGCCTTCAGTTTGTCGTCAAGATCCGGAGCGGTCGTTGTATCCAGACGGCCTTCCAGGCTGCAGGTAACGGTCCCGTTTTCATTTTTCGTAGTGATATTGAGCATAATAGCCTCCTATTATTGATCTATCTGTTCTGCCCTAACGGTAGACCATCAGGGTCAGGATGATGTACAAAGTGATCATACCGCCCATGATCAGTGTCTGTTTCAGACGGTGTTCGGTCAATAGACCGACAAACTCACGGACAGCGGCATTCGGCCAGAAATACCATTTGGTCGGCGCACCCACACCCTGGGCGCGCATCTTATTGCGGCGGGCGGCCAGTCCGCTGCGGAAAACGTGATAATTCGTTGTGGAGAAGGCGATCTTTCCCTGCGGGTCCTTCTCCAGGATCTTTTCCTTCGAGTATTTCATATTCTCGAAAGTGTTCGCGGATTTTTCTTCGGTGATGATCCTCTCTTCCGGGATCCCCTGCTCCAGCAGGTAATTCTTCATCGCGGCCCCTTCCGAGATCTTTTCGTCACTGCCCTGTCCGCCGGAAGTGATATAGGTCAGCTTCTTTCCGGTCGCTTCCTGCTGTTTCTTATCGAACGCGAGCGCTCTTTCAAGTCTTCCTTTTAACAGCGGTGTCGGGGTACCGTCCTTGCGCAGACCGCAGCCTAAGACGATCATGAAATCGCGGTCATAGTCCGGCTCGTAGCGGGAGGTATAACCGGCGGCGAAGATCGTTCCCACCAGCATGCATTCGTAGTAGAGATAGATCGTAGAACAGAAGCTCGTGATCAGCGCGTGATTGCGGATATCCTCGAAACTTCCGGAAACATAATAATCGTATTGATAGAGCCAGAGAGCCCCTCCGACCAGAAGCAGCGAGAGCACGATGCCCAGCAGGTTCGTGAGACGGAAGCCCTCCTTGCGGATCAGCACGATGTTGGAGATACAGAGCGCGAACGCGAAGGCGAGGACAAAGGGAAAGGACAGCAGCATGTAGGTCGTTCCCGAAGAAGAAAGATAATTCACGACCTGGCGCGGATCGAATCCCAGGGGATAGCGCAGCGCCCGGTAAAGATAGAACAGATGGACAAGGAAGAGCAGCGTCCCGAAGACCGCGAATCCAGCGTAGTAGACGGTGTTGTAGGAATAGGGATTGTAGCGCATCTGTCTGACCAGAGCGCGCAGAAGCAGGATGACCGTGATCAGCAGATAGACGGGAACGAGGAACGCGATCGCCTTGTCGTTCCGGCCGTCCAGATAGAACAGCAAAACCGCTGTTACGGCAGACAGTACGGCGATATTCCAGATCTTCGGCTTTTTATCCAGCGTATCGAAACGGATCTTCATCGGTTCCCGGTCCTTCGGTCAGGCAACGGAAGTGCCGTTGGCGATCTCCTTTTTCAGTTTGAAAAGACGGACGCAGGTGATGATCGCGGTAACGAGCACAACGACACCGCAGACGACTGTCAGAACGGCCATGATCGTATTTTTGGTAAGAGCGTAGAGCACGGCAAAGACGACGGTACCGATATAGCTGCCGATATTGACATATTTCAGGGTGCTCAGCTTGTTTGCTGTCTCCTCGTGGCCGTAATCCCTGGCGACATGGATGAGGATGTCAAAATACAGAAACATGAAGACAGCGTTGGCGAGACCGACGATCGTTTTCAGGACATCGGTGTTCGCTACTGCGTTAGTGACTTCGAGCGTCCATTCGACAGCAGTGATGATCGTCAGGATCAGCGCCGCCCAGCGCAGATATTCCTTTCCCTCTCCGTATTTGCCGAAGCAGGGAAAAGCAAGAAAGAACAGCAGCCAGCCGATGAAAGCCGGGGAGATGCTGATCTCGTTGATATTGATATTGATCAGCACGAACAGGAATCCGAATGCTGTCAAAGTCAAACCTTTTGTAATGTCTTTTGAAACCATGGATGTTTTCCTCCTTGGCAGGCCCGCCTGCCAAAAACGGTCATAAAATGACCTTTTTTATATTTTAAGTTTATCAGCCCCGCAGATGTGCTTCAAGAATATTTGTCAACAGTTTCACTATACCCTTTGCGCAGGGAAACCATAAGAAAAGCGGACAATGTCCGCTGTAGTTTCTTGTAAAAGATCTGTTCAGTCGCGGAAGAATTCCAGCATCCGTTCCTTGTAGTCCGGCGCCAGATCATAGGCAGCGTGTCCGAAGCCCTCATAGATAAAGGACTGCAGACCCGGATTGTCCTTCAGCGCGTCGATCAGCTCCTGCGCCGCGTCGGGGCCCAGGACCGCGTCGTCCTTAACGCCCAGAACGAGTACCGGGCAGCGGATGTCCTTCAGCTTTTCACGCATATCGAAGCCTTTGATGGCAGAGGCAAGGACCACGAAACGGGAAAGATCTTCCTTCGTCACGGCTTTCGCCATTTCCTTCAGCAGCTCCTGCGACTGTTCATAGATCGCTTCCGGATAAACGAGCTTCGCGAAACCGAACTCCAGCTCCTCGGCTTTTCCTTCCTTGGCGAGAGCCGTCCAGGCATCTACACCCTTCGCTGTCTCTTCGCTGACATAAGCGGCTGTTGAACCCAGAACGAGCTTATGGATCAGTTCCGGATATTCGGCAGCGATATTCATCGCGATCATTCCGCCCTGGGAAGCGCCGAAAAGATCGATGTCCTTCAGGCCGAGCAGTTCAAAGGCCTTTGCCGTATCTTTTGCCATCGCGGCGATCGAATAATCTTCCGGGAGATCACTGCGGCGGTCAAAGAGATAGACCGTATATTCTTCACCGAACATCTGATAAGCGTCCGCGACTGCGGCAGCCGCGTCCATCACGCTGGTGATGCTGAGGCCGGGCAGGATCACAAAGGTCTTCTCTCCGTTTCCGAAACGGAAGAAGCGCATTGAGAAATCTTCGTTGTACAGTTTTTCGATCTTGGGCATCGTTTCTTCTCCTCTTTCTGTCATCAGGATCGTCTGCTGTTCCTGATCGATGACATAGCTTTCCGCCAGCCACAGATCCAGGAAGCGTTTGTCTTTCGCGGCATAGTCTTCATGGTTCAGCGCATCGGAATCCGCATAGCTGTAAGCCTCCGCGGGAAGATCGCCATAGTATTCCCGCTGCGTGTCTGTCATTCCGAAAAAGAAGAGACTCTCCGGATAGCTCGCAGCGAGCATCGGATCGGCGTGGTACCAGCTGCCGTCCAGTCTGACCAGTGTCCATTCGTGGGCAAAGCTCTGATCGGAACTCAGACCGCTGCAGGGGATCGCGTCGATACCGATCTGCAGCAGGTAGTAGATGTATTCCCCGGAGATCTCCTGACAGATCCCGGTATTCTCGGTAATAGCACGGTATGGAGAAACTGAAAGGATATCCTCCAGTTGGTTTTCCTCATCCGGTGTGGTCTTACGGGCAACGGCGCTGAACAGTTCGATTGCCTTGATCCAGTCTGCCGTCTCACAGGGGATGGCGGAACGGATGACATCTTCCACGATCCCGATGAAGCGCTCCCCTTCTTTGCGGACTTCCTGCGCATCCTTCTTGTAAAAGAGATGGGCAGTGCCGTTTTCGACATAGCACGGGTCCTTATCGATCAGACCGTCCGCCAGCGGGAAGCAGGTGCGGGCGACCGTGAACAGCTGAAACAGTTTTTCCCGGCTCTCGCAGGGAAAACTCTCCTCTCCCGCAAGGACGGTATCGCAGAACTTGTAGAAGCTCTCTTCGATCCCGGGGCCGTAGATCTTTTTGTATTCCTCCGCCATGACGTGCGGGGAAAAGGTGTAGACAAATCCTTCCGTTTCCTGCTTCTCCGGAACAGCTGTTTCCGGTGTTTCCTCCCTTTTTTCTCCCGGCACCGTATTCGCGGCGCAGGCGCTTAAGAGCAGGATGAGCAGGACGGCAAGAAGTTTTCGAAGTTGTTTTCTCATTTCTCCTCCTCTGCCGGACGGACGAACCCATCCTCTCCCGGCAGATAGCGGATACGGACTTTCTGGCCGACGCTGTACCCCTTATCGGTTCCCGCGGCCAGGACATTCTCAACGACTGCCCCGTTCGCGTCGGAATACTGCACGTAGATGGAATAGGATGTCTCGGAAGGCTCTGAACGCCAGTTCTCCTCGATCCGGGTGACGACGGCTTCTGTAAGGATTCCGTCCTTATCGATCGTTTTCGCTCTCCGGACAAGGATATAGGCCCGGATGCAGAAAACAAGGATCACCAGGACTGCCAGCAGGTATTCCCAGTGCGAAAGTAATGTTTTGATCATTCTTCTTTCCTTCTTCTTTTATTTGCCGGTGATGATTCTTATTATTTCTTGCGCAGATAAAACAGATAACCCAGCACGATCGCGGTCGCGAGGGGAACGATCACGTTGCCCGGAACGGTGAAAGCGAATGTGCTCTGATTGAATACCCACAACATGAGATTCCAGAATATTGTATAGAACAGCACGAACAGGGCAAATGCCAGATATTTGTTACGTATCATGATTTTCCTCCTGTCTATTGGTCGACAGCATTATTTTAAGACTTTCCGGCGAGAGAAAAAAGCTTTCTTTTCCCTCTGCCGCTTTGCGCTAAATTGACACTCCACACGACTAAAGTCGAGGGATTCTTGCTTCAGCGACCACTACATT
>JAUNQE010000082.1:0-3399 GCA_030536365.1 Erysipelotrichaceae bacterium
TCAGTCCGAAAAACAGCGGTAGAATGACCGGCAGGGCAACGCCCAGAACGATCTCAATTTCCCGCCTGCGGTTCGGGTGATCGAAAGACTGCGGCCAAAGCGGATCCTGCTGGATCACTACGACGACACCTTTCCGCCCATCACGATGCCGCTTGACCTCGAGCCTCTGCTCGAAAGATTCAGGGGAAAAGTGAAAGCGATGGAACTCTTTAAAGCTGAGGAAGTTTGACAGTCATATAAAAATCGAGCAGATCATGCTCGATTTCTTTATTTCTGAATGACTTCTTTTAAGACCCGGATGATCTCTTCCGGCTGCCAGCGGGTGTCGATGCAGGTATAGAGCTCGTTGTAGGAATTGATCCCGTTGACGCATTTGACAGCGGTCCCGCCGCGTTTTACCCAGTTCGCCAGGTTTTTCGGATAATCGTCGATCAGGATATCGTCCTTGGTCAGCGGCCACAGGAAGTCAATGACTGCGTCGTGTTTTGGGACGGAGACGCAATAGAAATCTTCCGGGGAGAAATCCGGAATGTGCTTTTTGCACCATTCGAATTTGTCCAGTGTGTGTTCCGCCTGCAGAAGCCCGACCGGGATACTGGTGAGGACGTTGATCGACACTTCCGGATCATCCCTGTATTCCTGATAGAGCTCGTTGAAGGCTTTCATCAGATTTGGATTCTCCGCGAGGGTCGCGAAAACATGGGAACGGGGAACGAGAAAGGGCGGAGTGCTGCCGGCTTTCTCTGTTGTATACAGAGTGATGTCATAGACGGTCATGACGCCGTCCATATCGACCCATAGATTTTTCATGCGTTACCTTCTTTGTCCGGAATGAATGCCGGACCTTTTTAATAGTAGCACAAGAGAAAGATAACAGTGTCCCCGGACACTGTTATCCTGTTTTTCTGTGGGATCACCAGACTGAACCGCCGTTGCCGAAGACGAAGGAACGGTCCATATTCTTGGCGACGGCGCCGACGCCCTTGCGGAGATCGGAAAGCTGGCTGAGTATGCTTTCGTTGACTTTCTGATAGACATCAAAGCTGACACTGTTGTTGTCCATTGCCTGCATCTGCTGGTAGATCGTAGCCTGATTATTCGTCACCTGGACAAGTCCTTTGGCAAGGATATCAAGTTTCTGGTCGATGCTTTTTAAAGAGGCGTTCATTTCGAAAAGATTCTGGCTCAGTAATTTGAATAACTGCACTTCCTGCTCTGTCATTGATTTGATTCTCCTTTGTTTGGTCGAAATAATTATAAAACAGCACAGGATATGTCAGAAGTCTTTTTGGGAAAGATCAGCGCATTGCTTCCTTCATGACCCGTAAAACATTTCCGTAAGCGATCTTATCAACTTCCTCCACGCTGAATCCGGCACGGATCAGGGCATCGAAAAGAAGGTTCATCTTCTGCGGACCGGGGATCTCGAGATCTCCGCCCATACCGTCAAAATCAGTGCCGATCGCGATCACGTCAACACCGGCGATCTCTTTTTCGTGGACGGCCATAGCGACCATGTCCTCAATGCGGCTTTCAGTGAAGCCGGGAGTGTCGTTTAAGAAGGCAGGCAGGAAATTGATGCCCATGCAGCCGCCGTGCTTATGCAGTTCTTTGATCATATCGTCGGTCATGTTGCGGGTATGACAGGCAATGCTGCGGGCATTGCTGTGAGAAGCGATGAAGGGGACTTTGGCGATCTTGCAGACATCCCAGAAGACCGCATCGGAAACGTGACTCACATCCACCAGCATGCCCAATTCCTGCATGTGTTTTACGGCTTCCTTGCCGAAGTCGGTCAGACCCTTGTTCATGATGAGCGGATCCTTGGAGTTCGGCGCTCCGAAACAGTTCTCAAAATTCCAGGTAAGGGTCAGCGCCCGTACCCCGAGATCGTAGAAATGGTCAAGCTTCGCCATATCCCCGTGTACTTCCACGCCGTCTTCCATCGTCAGGATGGCGGAGAGCTTTCCGTCTTTCCAGTTGCGTTCAACATCCTCCGCGCTGCAGGCTTTCGCCACCACATCGCTGTGACGTTTGATCGTGTTCTCAAAGACCTGCGCGCATTCCTCGATATACTGCGGCGCGCTGACAGGGTATTTCATATGCTGAAAAGCTTCTTCCGGCGGAATAAAGATGGCGAAGAACTGCGCCATCGCCTTTCCTTCCAGAAGACGTTTGATATCGAGTGCCTGTTCGGGACAGTCAAAGACGTCCGCTGTCGGACCCTCGCGGAATAGAGCAGCCATCAGGCTGTCGCAATGCATATCGATCGTAAAGGACATAAGCCACCTCCGGATATATCTTTAGAAAATCTTAACACAAAAGAAGGATGAGTATGGGTGCGACTGTTCCCATGCGGCAGCAGGCGGGTTTTTTGCACCGCGTGGCGTTTATCCTTAGGGTGCAGAATGAAAGAACTATGTAGATTTTCAGGAGGAAGACTGTGGACGATCAGAACAGCTATGAACCAAGACACGGAAACCGTATAAGACGGACAAACCTTCAGGATGCCCTGTTCCTGAACAGGAACCGCTTCATCAATGATCCAGAAGAACAGCAGAATATCTTCGGAGAGATCCTGAAAGCAGCGGAGGAACATTGGGAAGCTGCCTACCATACAGGGATCCTGTTTGCGGATGGCCTCTATACGGAAAAGGAACCGCAAAAAGCCTACCGCGCCTTTCTGAACGCGCTGAACCTGTGTCCGGAGATCGGTGAATACCAGGCGGATATCCATACAGCCCTCGGATACTGTTATATGAATGGATTCGGGATCGGAAAAAACCGCGAGAAAGCGATCAGTCATTTTCAGACTGCCGTTCATCTTGATGAGGATCCTATGGCGCTGCTTCTTTTAAGTGATCTTTACCGTGAACAGGGCGTGACCGAATTCGACGCCGTAAAGTCAGTCCGACTTTTTCAGCGGATGCTGCGGGGCTGGAGAAAGAGCGAAAGGTCCTCGACCCCGGACTGGCGGATCTCGCTGTATATCGAAAGCCGCATCGTCCGCAGCGAACTGTATGAGGAACCGGCATATCATCCCGGATACCACAAAAGCGAGGAAGACCGGGAAGTGCACGAAATGGAAGCGTACCGTTTCATGGGGATCGCAACAGATCTGATCGATATCAGCGAAGATCTGAAGGAAGCTGCTGAAAATGCTGCAAGTCCTGCCTATCGGGAAGAATACAAAGACCTGCAGAAGGATCTGCGCAATGCCCTCGGTATCTATCGGGAACTTGATCCCGGTATGGAGATCCTGAAAGAAGAAGGCGCGTATTATCTGGAATATATCCGCTCATTTATAACCACAGAAGTACCTGCGGAAAAGGAGAACAATTTATGAAAAAGAAGGATCCCGCCGACGGGATCGTCACATTCATCATCGTTGGACTGATC
>JAUNQE010000082.1:3499-5358 GCA_030536365.1 Erysipelotrichaceae bacterium
CTGATCCATGCGGGAAGGATATCGCGTCAGAAGAACGGATAGACTCAAGTACGGCCTGAATCCATGCCGGAAAGTTAAAGCCATGCCCGCTTCAGAAGGGATCGCTCTTTGTTTAGGATAATAGCGGGAGGGACAAATATGGATGAATTCATTCGCCTGGAAGAACTTGAAAACGGAAAAGAACTGTTTGATGAATGCGTTCAGAAGATCGAGGAGCGCATCCGCAACAAAGAGAAGATGGAGGCGTATATATACGACGAATGCCAGCTGTACATAGAGCAGTATGACCGGAACGGGGTATGGAGAGTGTTCCGTCTGCTCAAAGAAAGACCTTATGTCTGGCTTGAATACAACGCGGATTTGTTTGCGTTCGCGTGTGAGGATGCGATAGAGCTGTGGAACTACCCTGACAGCGACATGGTCTATGAGACCCTCCGCAGCTGGAGAGAGGAATTTGACGCCGGGCAAAAAGACCGGTAATTGAAGTAAAAGCCATTTAAACTGTATAATGAATTGATGGATTCCTGATTTAAGGATGAAAAAAGGAGAAATAAAATGAAGAAGTTTAAATGGATGATGATCCTTTTGCTTGCTGTGATGATGCTGCTTCCGGGCTGCTCCAGCACAAAGGAGATCAAAGTTACAGGAAAAGAAGAATGCAAGAAGCTGGTCGATGAATTCTACAAAGGCCTCGCTGAAATCAATCCGGTCAAAATGACCGTATCCACGAACGGACAGGTCGCCAGCATTATTACCAAAGACGTCGATAAGATGATGGTAGAAGAAAAGAGCTATGATTCGATCTTCTATCTCTTCAAAGAAAACGATAAAACCTACTACATGACGGAAGGTTCTGCCCCGTCGGAAGACAGCTTCACCTATGAGATGTACGCCGAATCGTTCAGTATGGCATTGAAGATGTTCGTCACCGGCTATTTCGAGATCGAAGAGGAAGACGGTTTAGAGTATTCCGCTACCCAGACAGAAGAGAACGGAACGACCGTACTCGTCTTCACTGTCAAGGGCAAGACCGAACAGGGAACGGACGCTGTAGTCACAACGACCGGTACAAAGGCAAACGACAAGGTCTCGAAGTTCGTTATTCAGGTCCAGAATGGGGAAGCAAAGGGCGAATACGCTTATGAATTCACATACGATGTTTCCGTTACCCTTCCGGAATACGAGATCAAGGATATGTCCAAGTTCTATAAACATATCGACAGCCCGTACGCAACTGTTGAAGATGTCATCACTGCTCTCGGCAACGAGGAAGATCTCTATTACCTCGTCTATGGTGACGCGATCCTGGTCCTGCTCGAGGAAAACGGACGTCAGCTGCAGCTGATCGCGCCGTTCACGGAAGCGGATTACGAAGCTTACGACGCTCTTGATTTCATGGCAGACGACTACAACCAGAAGGCTCTTGAGATCGTCCGCAAACAGGTGATCACCGATTGCGTTGATTACACAGATGCTTTAGTCCCGCAGGAAGAACTGGACGGCTACGTCGGTCAGAAGGGCACAGCACTTCTGGAGAACGGCTTTGAAGGTACGGGCTACGGGATCATGGAAGATAAGGGAGACCTGACTTTCGCGAAAGACGGCTTTGAATACAATGCCGAGATCAAGGTTCCGGAAAACTTCGATTTCGATGCGGAACATGAATTCAATGATTTCACGGATTGTGAGATCCTCAGCATCAAATACGAAACACCGGGCTTCGAAGTCTTACCGATGCAGTAAGATCTTTCAGCCTCACATAAAAAAAACAGGATCCTTTCCGGCCGCAATGGTCGGGAAGGATCTTTTTCTATTATGAAATCAGGAAGATCTGCACCTGATCATAGTGGAAGATAATA
>JAUNQE010000033.1 GCA_030536365.1 Erysipelotrichaceae bacterium
CTCTTTGACGAAGCAACCAGCGCTCTTGACCCGGAAATGGTCGGCGAAGTACTGAAAGTCATGCGCGAGCTTGCGTTATCCGGTATGACGATGGTCGTCGTTACCCATGAAATGGGTTTTGCCCGCGAAGTCGGAGATCATCTCGTCTTCATGGATGGCGGCTACATCGTTGAGGAAGGCAAACCTCTGGATGTCATGACAAACCCGCAGCATCAGCGTACAAAGAATTTCTTAAGCAAGATGCTCTAAAAAAGGTGGTAAGCCGGAAGAAAGCTTTGGTTCCAGAAGGGAAATATTCAGCGTTTCCGGCTGATCCATAAATCGTCTTTTCCCGAGACATTAAACACGGGAGCGAAAGGAGAAGGGTATTTTCATACCTAAAAAAGAAAGATGAAAAAATTTCTCGTATTACTGCTGAGCGTAGTGATGGTCGCATCCTTACTTGCAGGCTGCACATCCTCCTCGAACACACCTGCTCCGGCAGAATCCAGCACCCCGACTGAAATAACCGGCAAATCGGTTATGGAACTCGATCAGGAAAACTTAGGCCCGATCCTCACTAAGATCAAAGAAACAGGCGTTATCAACGCAGGTATCTGGGGAAACAGCCCGACATTCTCCTTCCACCGCGTCGTTGACGGAAAAGATACCTACGCTGGTTTTGAATACCAGATGATCGTAGAACTGGCTAACCGTTTAAGCGTTGACCTGCAGAGAGAAGTCAAAGTTGAATTCTACGAAGCAGAATTCAGCGGTATGATGGCAGCTCTGGAAGCTGATCAGCTGATGTTCGTCCCGGAACTGAGCCCGACCGATGAGCGTAAGGAAACATGGTTATTCACCGATGTTTACCACAGATCCAACGAATGCTACGTCGCTTTAAAGAGCAACGCTGACAACCCGAAATTCACCGGCACACTGGAAGGCGTTACTGTCGCTGGTTCCATGGGCGGTATCGACGTCGTCATGACAAGAGCATGGTATCCGGATGCAGAAATCGTCGAGCTTGATTCCGGTACCAACGCTATCATGAACGTTATGAGCGGCAAGAGCGATCTGGCCTGCATGAACGCTGTTAACGCTGCTATGTTCACAAAAGCAAACTCTGAACTGGTCGTTGTTGACAAGCTGTCCTTCACACCGACTGATGAATACGATAAGGGCTGCGGCTTCTGCATGAAGTATGGTAACGAAGACTTTGCTGCATACTGCAACCAGTACTTCAAAGACATCAAGGCTGAAGGCGTTTGGGATCAGTGGATCAACGAAGCTACCGATCAGCTTGACGCAGACGTTCTGGCTGAATACAACGTCGGCGAATAATACAGAAAATAGGAGGGTACATTGAATGGAACATTTTAACAAAGAAGCTTATCTCATTATCTGCGACACTATCATGTCCAAGGAACCGGAATTTGAAGCCGGTGCACAGAAAGCAGTCGACAGAGGATTTGAGAATATTATCCTTACAGCTGCAGGCGGTACGATGGCACGTTTCTTCCCGGTCGTCTGGGTCATGAAGAAATACAGCAGCGTTCCGGTCTATCTGGTAAATTCCGCTGATATCGTCGTAGATACCCCGAATTATCTGTCTGAAAAATCATTGGTGCTCTCCGCTTCAAATTCCGGCAACACTAAGGAAATCAACGAAGCACTAAAGATCGCCCGTGACAGAGGCGCAATGATCCTCTCCGTTGGTGATCCGGCTGAATGTCCGCTGAAAGACCTCTCTGATCACTATGTTTCCGCTCCGATCGGTCTTGGCGAAGATATGTATCTGACCTTCTTCATGCAGGGATTATCTGTCCTCTACAAGAACGGGGACTTCCCGAACTATCCGACATGGGTCGAAGAAGTGAAGAATCTGCACAAGAATCTGGTTCCGTTAAAGGAAAAATTCGACCAGGTCGCTCCGGTGATCGCGAAGCAGATCGCAAAATCTCCGTATGTCATGATGACAAGCTCCGGCATCCTTGAAAAGATCTCTTACTGGTACACACTGTGCGTTCTTGAAGAAGCTCAGTGGATCAGAAGCTATCCGGTCAGCTCCCAGGATTTCTTCCATGGCGCTCTGGAAATGCTGGATGAGGATCAGTTCCTGTTCATCATCAAGGGCGTAGGCAAATACCGCGTTCTGGATGAGAGAGTTGAGAACTTCGCCAAGAAGATCTCCAACAATGTCGCCGTTCTCGATCTGGCGGATTACGAGCTCCCGGGCTGCGATGAATTCAAGGATCTGCGTTCTGTATTCGTAGCAGCAAGCCTGTTATCCGAACGTCTCGAATACCATATCGAAAACGTCACAGGACACAGCATGGCATTCCGCCGTTACTACCGCAGAATGGAATATTAATCGTTCCAAATCGCTGTTAAAAGAGAAAGGCCGTTCACAAACTGACAGAATATGTCGGCTGGTGAAACGGCCTTTTTTCCTTTGAAAAAGTTAACAAATAGTGGTATTTTTAACAAAGTTAGAATATAATTGTGAAAGGAAGAACAAGTTATGTGCAAAGTGATTACGCATTCGGAATCTGAAACGATTCTGTTAGGTGAGAATCTAGGGAAACATGCCGAAAAGGGCATGGTTTTTGCGTTAAAGGGCGATCTTGCCGGCGGCAAGACAACGATCACCAAAGGGATCGGCAAAGGCCTGGGTGTGAAGGGGATCATCAATTCTCCGACTTTCACGATCTTAAAGATCTATAACGGCAGCGAGATGGACCTCTATCATATCGACGCTTACCGTCTTGAAAACAATGATTATGATCTGGGCCTCGATGAGGATATGGAAAACGTTCTGATGGTCATTGAATGGCCGGATTACTATGCGCAGCTTCCTGAGGAACATCTCGAGATCGAGTTTACCTATATCGATGATGATACCCGCGAGATCTCCTTTACCGCCCGCGGTAAGAAATATGAAAAACTGTTGGAGGAATGTGGTTTATGCTGACATTATGCGTAGATACCAGTTATAAATACCTCTGTGTTTGTTTGATCAAGGACGACGAGGTCGTTTGTTCGAAAGAATATGAATGCTTCAAGCATCAGTCGGAAGATCTCTTTGTGGTAATGGATGAGCTTTCCAAAGACCATCCGGAGATCCGTGAGATCGATTCTGTCTGCTTTACGATCGGCCCCGGATCCTATACCGGTCTGCGTATCGCCATGACTTTAGCAAAGGTGATCGCCTCGATTCGCAACCTTGCTGTCTATTCCGTCTCCACACTGCGTTTATACGCGGATGATCAGAAGAATACGATGGTATTGATGAACGCGAGAGGGAACAGAGCCTATATCGGTATCTATGATCAAGAAACGATATTGTTGAATGACTGTGTTAAGGAACTGAAGGATATCGATCCCACGGGCTATAACGTCGTTGGTGACGGCAGTCTCCTGGGTCTCGAAGATAAGATGCCTTCGATCGCGGAAGCGTTCCTGCATACGAAGAAATACTGGAAGAGGGAAGAGGATGTCGATCATCTTGTCCCGATGTATATGAAAGAAAGCGAAAACTACCTCTCATGATGGAGGAGATGACGCTTGCTGATCTGCCGGAGGTCCTGCAGATCGAAGAGGAATCCTTTGCCAGTCGCTGGGGCGAAAAGGACTTCCGCTTCGAGATGACAGAGAACCCGTACGCGAAACTCTATGTCCTGCGCAAAGACGGAAAGATCGTCGCTTACTGTGATATCTGGATCATCTTTGAACGCATGGAAGTTGCCTCGATCGCAGTCGCCAAGGATTACCGCAAGCAGGGTCTGGGATATCAGATCATGCAGTTCATCGATCAGAAGGGGATCGAGAACGGCTGCGAATTCGCATTCCTCGAAGTCCGTGAAAGCAATCTGCCGGCACGGGAACTCTATAAGAAATGCGGTTATATCGATTTGAAAGTAAAACGTGATTACTATCAGGATAATCACGAGGACGCATATGAAATGATGAAAGGATTGGCATGAAAGAAAAGAAAATCATACTTGCGATCGAGTCAAGCTGTGATGAGACAGCCTGCGCTCTGGTTGATGAAGATCTGAATATTCTGTCCTCGGTCGTGACTTCGCAGATCGACGTTCATGCCAGATTCGGCGGCGTCATTCCGGAAGTCGCCAGCCGCATGCACGTGGAACAGATCTCGATCATCGTGAAGGAAGCGATCGTACGCTCCGGTGTCACGATGGACGATGTGGATTATATCGCCTACACGATCGGACCCGGTCTGATCGGTTCACTCCATATCGGCTCCGTTGCGGCCAAGACACTGGCCTTCTTCTACAACAAGCCGCTGATCGGTGTGCACCATCTCAAGGGTCACATCTTTGTCAATGAGCTTTTACAGCCGCTGCAGTTCCCGCTTATGGCGCTGGTCGTCAGCGGCGGACATACAGAACTCGTCTATATCGAGAATGACCATGATTTTAAGATCATCGGTACGACGCTCGATGACGCGGTCGGTGAAGCCTACGACAAAGTCGCAAGACTCATGGATCTGCAGTATCCGGGCGGACCCAAGATCGATAAGCTCTCTGCCGAAGGGAAGGAGCATTACCAGCTTCCGATCCCGAAAGTCGGCGGTTATGACTTCTCGTTCTCCGGTTTAAAGAACGCTTCGATCCAGCTGGTAAAGCGTCTGGAACGCAACGGGGAAGAACTGAATAAAGCGGATCTTGCCTACGCATTCCAGGAGACAGCGCTGAAACAGCTTCTCAATAAGACAAAACTGGCCGTGGAAGACTACGGTGTCAAACAGCTGATCGTCGGCGGCGGTGTCGCTGCCAACAGCCGCTTAAGAACGCTGATGCAGGAGGAATTCAAAGATATCTCACTGATCCTTCCTCCGCTCAAATACTGCACGGATAACGCCACCATGATCGGCGTTGCCGCCTTCCATTATCTGAAACATCAGGACTTTATCGGTCTCGACGCAATGAGCCAGTCATCGCTTTCGATCGAAAGCTAGAAAGAGGTCTTTTATGAAAAACGTTCCAAATGCAACCTTGCAGAGATATCCTGTGTATTTGAAGGCACTTCGTAAGATCGCTTCTTCCGGCAAACAAAGGATCATGTCCCGCGAACTGTCGGAGTATGTCAACATCAAACCAACGACGATCCGTCGTGATTTCTCGTTGATCGGTTCTTTGGGGAAACAGGGCTACGGCTATGACGTGGAATACCTGATCGACATCTTCTCCAATGAGCTTGGAATGAATTTCGATGAAAAGATCATCCTCGTCGGCGCCGGCAATCTGGGCCGTGCGATCCTGAACTACAACCACTGGGACAATGTCGTCGGCGAGATCGTCTGCGCTTTCGATAAGGAGCCCAAGGAAGTCGGAAAACTGTCGGTCCCGGTCTATGATATCAAGGATATCAAGAAGCACCTTCCCAAGGGCTGCCGCATCGCGATCGTCTGCGTTTCCACCGATGTCCAGAACACGATTGACCTTTTAGTTGATGCTGGTATAATCGGAATAGTTGACTTTACACATGAGCATTTTACGACTCCCAAACACATCCATGTGCGTTCGGTCGATGTCGTTTCCTCGATCCAGGAGCTCGTCTTCGAAACGAACTCCCTGACCAAGTAAGAGCAATACAGGAGAAAACATACGATGGAGATCGACCAGCTGGAATACGTTGAGATGGAAGGCTGGGTACGTACCAACCGCAACAACGGCTCGATCGGTTTTATCGAACTGAATGACGGATCCTATTTCCGCAATGTTCAGATCGTTTACCATGACGATCTCGCAAACATCGAGGATGTCCGCAAGATCCTTACCGGTGCGTCTCTTTCCGTGACCGGCAAATTCATCTACACGCCCGACAACAAGCAGCCCTTTGAACTTGAAGCCAAAGAGATCAAGATCATCGGCGGCTGTGATGATACCTATCCGCTGCAGAAGAAAAGACACACCATGGAATATCTGCGCGATATCCCGCATCTGCGTCCGCGCACGAACACTTTCCTGGCTGTCTTCCGTCTGCGTTCCGCACTGGCAATGGCGATCCATGAATTCTTCCAGGATCAGGGTTTCGTCTATGTCCATACACCGATCCTGACTTCCAATGACGGCGAAGGCGCAGGTGAAATGTTCACCGCGACGACCCGTAAGGATGACAAATACGAGAAGGATTTCTTCGGAAAAGAAGCTTTCCTGACCGTCAGCGGCCAGCTCCATGTTGAATCCTACTGCATGGCTTTCCGTGATGTTTATACATTCGGTCCGACATTCCGTGCCGAGAACTCCAACACCACCAACCACGCGGCTGAATTCTGGATGGTCGAGCCGGAGATCGCTTTTGCCGATCTTGAAGACGATATGGATCTGATCGAAGATCTCCTGAAATACTGTATCGCTTATGCGTATGACAACTGTCCGGAAGAGATGAAGTTCTTCAACACCTTCATCGATAAGACTCTGGACGAACGTCTGCATAAGGTCCTGAATTCTGAATTCCGCAGAATGCCGTATACCGAAGCGATCGACATCCTGCTGAAAGCTCCGGTCAAATTCGAAAACAAAGTCGAATGGGGCATCGATCTGAATACTGAACATGAAAGATATCTTTGTGAGAAAGTCGTTAACGGTCCTGTTTTCATCACGGACTATCCGAAAGATATCAAGGCTTTCTATATGCGCATTAACGATGACGGAAAGACAGTTGCGGCTGCGGACCTGTTAGTCCCGCATGTCGGTGAGCTCGTCGGCGGTTCCCAGCGTGAGGAACGCTACGATGTTCTCGTCAACCGTATGAAGGAACTGGGAATGGATCTCGACGGTTATTCCTGGTATCTGGACCTCCGTCGTTTCGGCGGCTGCCCGCACGCAGGTTTCGGCGTCGGCTTTGAAAGACTGATCATGTACCTTTCCGGTATGGCAAACATCCGCGATGTACTGCCGTTCCCGCGTACGCCTAAGAACCTGATCTTCTGATGATCGTCACGATATCGAAAGGTTCCTTATCCTTCGGTACCCATGATATCTTCGAAGATCTCGACTTTGTGATCAACGAAAATGATCGCATGGCGCTGATCGGACGGAACGGATGCGGCAAGACATCCCTCCTGAAAGTCATTACCGGAGAATATGAGCTCAGCAGCGGAGATGTTTTCCGGACGAAGGGGAAAGAGATCGCGTATCTGGCGCAGAACGCTTTCCCGGATGAAACGAGGACCGTTCGTCAGGAATTCTATGATGTCTTCGCTGATCTGATCAATGAAGAACTGCGGCTCAATGAGATGTCGCAGAAACTCAATGAAAACTACGATCCCAAAAAGATCGAAGAATATACGGAAGCTCTCGAAAGCTTCCGTTTAAAAGGCGGTTATGATTATGAGACCGAGATCCGTACGATCCTGTACGGATTCGGTTTTCAGGAAAGCGACCTCGACAGATTTGTCGGGTCTTTTTCCGGTGGTGAGCGCACCAAGATCGCCTTCGGCAAACTGCTGCTGCAGAAGCCGGATCTTTTACTGCTGGATGAACCGACCAACCACCTTGATCTTTCAACGATCGAATGGCTGGAGGATTATCTGCGTCAGTACCGCAAAGCTCTGCTGATCGTTTCCCACGACCGTGTCTTCCTGGATAAGATCGCGACCAAGATCTATGAGATCGAATACGGACACGGGAAGCTCTACAGTGGCAACTACACTTCCTATGTAGAGCAGAAGAAGAAAAACTTTGAGATCCAGGAGAATGCCTATAAGCGTCAGCAGAAGGAGATCAAGCGTCTCAGCGAACTGATCGAGAAATTCCGTTATAAGGTGAATAAGGCTGCCTTTGCCCAGTCCAAGATCAAATATCTTGAGCGTATGGAGAAGATCGAAGATCCCAAGAAAGCGGATCTCAAGACATTCAAGGCAAAATTCCGCTGCCGTTATCCGGGCGGAAAAGATGTTCTGCAGCTCGATAAATATGTCTTCGGCTACGATAAGGATCATCCTCTGGGAGAGGTCGATCTCAAGATCCGCCGGGGTGACCGCATCTGTGTCATGGGCGATAACGGGACCGGAAAATCAACGCTGTTGAAAACGATCGTCGGCCAGTATCCGCCTTTAGGCGGCTATTCGCTCTTCGGTCATCAGATCCAGTACGCTTACTTCGAGCAGAACCTGAACCGTTTCCATCCGGAAAAGACGGTCCTGCAGGAGATCTGGGATGATTATCCGCTGATGGACAAGGAATCCATCCGTTCGGTCTTAGGAGCCTTCCTGTTCTCCGCCGATGAGGTATTCAAGGAAGTCGCCGTCCTTTCCGGCGGTGAAAAAGTCCGTCTGGCTCTGGCGAAGCTGATGCTGGAAGAAGCGAATTTCCTGATCCTCGACGAACCGACGAACCATCTTGATATCTTCTCCAAGGAAGCGCTGGAAGCGGCTCTGGAAGATTATGAGGGTACGGTGCTGTTCGTATCGCATGACCGTTACTTCATCAAGAAGATCGCCAACTCCTGTATCGTGATCACCAAAAACGGCACGGAGTATTATCCTGACGGCTATAAAGACTACATCGACCAGAGGGTCAGGGAAGAACCCAAGGAAAGCGAAAAAGGGGAAGAGCCGGTCAAAAAGGCGGTCAAGCAGAAGACCAAATACAACCTCAAGAAGATCGAAGCCGAAGTGCAGGAGCTCGAGGATGAACTCGAGGCGAAAAGAGAACTACGCTATGATCCCGAATACTATCACAGCGCCCAGAAGATGCAGGAGCTCGATCAGCTGATCGATGAGATCCACAATAAGATCCACCACAAGATGGAGGAGTGGGAAGCTGCGATCGAGGAAGAAGAACAGAAAAAGAAATAGGAATAATGCAAGGATATTTGCTATTATATTTAGGAAAGCGAGGAGTATAAAAATGTCCAATTGTTTAGTAGCTCAGTCGGGCGGCCCGACTGCGGTAATCAACGCAACAGTTGCTGGTCTTGTTAAGGCAAACCAGCTGAATCCTTATTACGATCATGTATACGGCGGTCTGCACGGTATCGAAGGTATCCTGCAGGAAAAATTCGTTGATCTGACAGAGATGAGCGAAGAGGAAAACCGTATCCTCAAACAGACACCGGCCAGCGCGCTCGGTTCCTGCCGTTACAAGTTAAAACGCGACAACGTCGAAGACTTCAAGAGACTGATCGAAGTCCTTGATAAGTACGATATCGAAACAATGTTCTACACAGGCGGCAACGACTCCATGGATACCGTTGCTGCACTGAGCGAATACGCTGCCAAGAACGGTATCACCAACCACCGTTTCGTCGGCTGCCCGAAGACAGTTGATAACGACCTGATGCATACCGATCACTGCCCTGGTTTCGCAAGCGCTGCGAAGTTCATCGCTTCCACAGCTCTGCAGACATGGCTTGACTACAACGTCTACACAAGACAGGAAGTCTTCATCCTGGAAACAATGGGTCGTGACGCCGGCTGGCTGGCTGCAAGTGCCTGCTTAAGCGGTCATGTCGATCTGCTCGTTCTTCCGGAAGATGAATTCGATGAAGACGCATTCCTGGCACAGGTCAAAGAGATCGTTGAAAAGACCAACAAGTGCTATATCGTTGTTTCTGAAGGCGTTAAATATGCTGACGGTACCTACCTCGCTGCCAAGAACGCTCAGAACGACGGTTTCGGTCACGCCATCCTCGGCGGTGCCGGCAACACCTTAAAAGAACTGATCCTTTCCACTAAGACAGCTGAACGCTGCAAGGTCCAGGATCTTTCCACAGCGCAGAGAGCTTTCGCTTTAACACAGTCCTTAGTTGACGTTGAAGAATCCTACCGTTTAGGTATGTCCGCTCATATGCGTTCCTGCGACGGCAAGTTCACCGGCAAGATGGTCATGGTCAAGCGTAAACCGGGCGAATACTACGATGTTGAATTCGATGCTGTCGATGCATCTCAGGTCGCAAACTTTGTTAAGGGCTTCCCGAAAGAATGGATCCTTGACAACTACCGCGGTATCAGCGAGGAAGCTAAGAACTATCTGCGTCCGCTGATCGCTGGAACACCGGTCATCCTGATGGAAGACGGACTCCCGGCTTACGTTAAGCCTTACTACATGCGTTAATGAAAAAGATCGTCTTCTGCGATATCGACGGGACGATCGTAGATCATCCCCGGGGGATGCATCATGTTTCCGAGAAGGTGCGTTACGCTTTCAAGGAATTACAGAAAGAGCATCTTCTCTTCCTGGCTTCAGGCAGGGCACACTCTCTGCTCGCCAAGGAGATCCGGGAACTCCCGGTGAACGGAAGTCTCTTGTCCAACGGATCCTATGCGGTCCAGGGAGATAAAGTACTCTTCGATCATCCGATCGGGAAGGAAGCCCTGCAGACGGTTATGGATTTCTGTGACAGGAATGACGCGGTCTACTATTTCGAGACACATGAGTATGTTTTCACCAACGGTGAGCATCATCCGCTGCATCAGCGTTTCAACAACAACTGGGATTTCGGAAAAGAGGTCTTCCGCTATGAACCGTTTGTCTTCCAGGAGCCGATCACCGCGGCAATGATCGCGATGACGACCCAGGAGATGTGTGACAAAGCCACGAAGGAATTTGAAGGCGTCTTCGATTCCCGGCAGCATCACGGTTTCACCTCGCTCGATCTCAACCCGGTCGGAGTGAATAAGGGCAGCGGTATCAACGAAGTTCTTGAGGTGCTCGGGATGGACAAAAACGATGCCTATGCCTTCGGTGACGGACTCAATGATCTTGAAATGATGGCTTCCGTCGGACATCCGATCGCCATGGGAAATGCCTTTCCGGAAGTGAAGGAACTCTGTGAGGAAGTCTGTGAAGATGTCCTTGATGATGGGTTCTATCACGCCCTTGTCAGACATGGCCTAATTAAACCGATAAATAATGTGTAATTCCTAAAAGTATGTTAAAATATTTCAATAAAGGGGTGTAATTATGGGTATTGGTAAAAAATTAAAAGACTTCATCGCTCCGGTAGAATCTGAAGAAGAACTGGAACTGACAGAAGAAGAATCTAAATCACTCAGCCGTTATGAAAAGCCGCAGGTCGAAGGCGCCAGCAAGATCGCTGCTAACAGCAACATCGTTTTATTTGAACCGCGCAACTTCGATGAAGCGGAAGAGATCGGTTTCCATATCAAACAGAAGAGAGCATGTGCAGTCAACCTGCACCGTATGCCGAATGAATACAGACAGCGTATCATTGATTTCCTGTCCGGTGTCGTATTCGGTGTTGACGGCTCCATTAAGAAGATCGGTGAAAACGTCATCTTATGCGCCCCGCGCACTATGCCGGTAAGCGGTGAGATTTCTTTCAACGACGAACAGTATTAATAGACAGAGGCAGAGAACGAGACACGCTGTGCTGCGGAACGCGTAGAGAACCGGTGGTCGGTGCAAACCGGTAGGGAAACAGCAGCAGATATCACTCGGGAGTCACAGATGCGATGAGTGTCTGTCGTGAACTCACGTTACGAGTAAGAGTAATAAGAAAAGGTGGGACCTCGCAAGACCGCTTGCGACCTTTGTTCCACCTTTTTTGAAGGGAGAAGGAATCAGTATGGACTATAAAAACACACTTCATATGCCGAAGACCGATTTCGAGATGAGAGGCAACCTGCCGAAGAAGGAACCTCTGATCCTCGAAAGATGGGAGAAAGACGACCACTATAAAAAGATCACCGAAAAGAACTTAGGTCACGAGTCGTTCATCCTCCATGACGGTCCGCCGTATGCCAACAACAACCTGCATGCCGGTACGGCCATGAACCGTATCATCAAGGATATCATCGTCCGTTCCAAGGGAATGGAGGGTTATTATTCTCCGTTCTTCCCGGGCTGGGATACCCACGGTCTGCCGATCGAGAATGCTGTACAGAAGCTCGGTGTTGACCGCAAGAAACTGACACCGGCGGAATTCCGCAAGAAGTGTGAAGAATATGCCCACAAGCAGATCGAGATCCAGATGGCTACCGAAAAGCGTCTGGGCCAGGCTGCTGACTTTGATCATCCGTATATCACCTTAAAGAAAGAATTCGAAGCGCGTCAGATCCGCAGTTTCGCCAAGATGGCGCTGCGCGGACTGATCTTCCAGGGTCTTAAGCCGATCTACTGGTCTCCGTACAACGAGACCGCGATCGCGGACTCCGAGATCGTTTACTACGATAAGAAAGATACGACTCTCTACGCGAAGTTCGATGTCGTTGACGGCAAGGGCGTACTCGATCCGAGTGACGCGTTCGTTATCTGGACAACGACTCCGTGGACCATCCCGAGTGACCAGGCGATCACTCTGGGACCGGATCTCGTCTATGCGGAAGTACAGACAGAGAAGGGCAAGCTCATCTTCTTAGAGTCCCTGACCGAAAAACTTCTGAACGAATTCGGCCTTGAGAATCAGGGTGTTCTGCGTACCTTCAAGGGCAGAGAGCTCGAAGGTATCACCGTTCAGCATCCGCTGTATGACCGTACAAGCCTTGTCTGCCTCGCCAACTATGTCGTAGAAGGCGACGGTACAGGCTGTGTCCATACATCTTCCGGTCATGGTCTTGACGACTTTAACACCTGTCAGCGTTACGGCATCCCGGTCTTCAACTCCGTTGATGAAAAGGGCTGCATGACAGAAGAATGCGGTCCGGAACTCGCCGGTCTTTTCCTGGACGACTGCTCCAAGAAGGTCATCGAAATGCTGCGCGACTGCGGTTCCTTACTTGCTACTGAAGATGTCGTTCACTCCTATCCGCATGATGACCGTTTAAAGAAGCCGGTCTTCTTCCGTGCGACTGTCCAGTGGTTCGCTTCCATCGACAAGATCAAGGAAGAACTCCTGGAAGCTGTTCATAAAGTCAACTGGCTGAATGAATGGGGTGAAGTACGTCTGGGCAACATGATCCGTGACCGTGAAGACTGGTGTATCTCCCGTCAGCGTCTGTGGGGTGTTCCGATCCCGATCATCTACTGCGAAGACAAGACTCCGATCATCGAAGAGGAAGTCTTTGAACATATCGCTGATCTCTTTGGTCAGTACGGTTCCAACGTCTGGTTCGAAAGAGAAGCGAAAGACCTGCTTCCGGAAGGCTACACAAATGAGCATTCCCCGAATGGTCTCTTCACCAAGGAAAAAGATATCATGGATGTCTGGTTCGACTCCGGTTCCAGCTGGAACGAACTGATCGCCAGAGGCTATCCGTATCCGTGTGATCTGTACTTCGAAGGTTCCGACCAGTATCGTGGCTGGTTCAACTCCTCACTGATCGTTTCCGTTGCCAACAACGGCGTTGCTCCGTACAAGTCCGTCCTGTCTCATGGTTATGTCTGTGACTCCAAGGGCGAAAAGATGTCCAAGTCTGTCGGCAACATCGTCAACCCGCTCGATGTCATCGTCAAATACGGTGCCGATGTACTGCGTCTGTGGGCCGGTACAGTCGACTTCAAGGCCGATATGCGCATCGGTGATGTCTTATTGGGACAGACTTCCGATATGTACCGTAAGGTCCGTAATACCTTCCGTTACATGCTCGGTAACGTTGACGCGGAAGACTTCGATCCGAAAAAGGATCTGGTCGCTTATGAAGATATGCCGGCTATCGACCGCTACTTCATCAACAAGCTCAATGAGATCAATGAGAAAGTTCAGCAGTCCTACAACAACTACGACTTCATCAGCGTCTGCAACACGCTTGCAAACTTCATGAGCGTCGATCTTTCCTCTTACTATCTCGACTTCGCCAAGGACATCCTCTACATCGAAGAGAAGGATTCCAAGAGACGCCGCAGTGTCCAGAGCGTGATCTACGCCTGCGTTGATCAGCTCGTCCGTCTGTGGGCGCCGGTACTGTGCTACACAGCTGATGAAGTATGGCAGCACTTCAACAATGATGAAGCGACCTGTGTCCATTACACACACTTCCCGAAACTGACGAAGAATGCTGACGCAGACGAACTGAACGAGGAATTCGCCCGTGCAAACGAAGTCCGCAGCACGATCCTGAAGGCTCTCGAAGACGCACGTCAGGAAAAATTCATCGGTAAGAACCTCGAGGCGGAAGTCGTTCTGACATGCAGCAAAGAGGATCAGGAACTGCTCGAAAAACTCTTTGGTGATATGATCCACCAGTGGCTGCAGGTATCCGCATTCAGCTTCGGCGAAAACGGCGAACTGAAAGCAGAAGTCCGCAAGGCGAAAGGCAAGACCTGCCCGCGTTGCTGGAACGTTACCAAGAGCGATCACGAAGAAGGTCTGTGCACACGCTGCCAGCGCGTTCTCCGTGTCGAAAACGTTATCCTTCAGTAATAGCTGAAACTCTACATCAAATAAACAAGGCGTTTTCCTCCGGGGAGCGCCTTTCTTTTGGGAAAAATGACTTATTGTATGGAATAATCTGAATTTGCTAAAATTCTGTTGAAAAAGGATTGAAGTTTATGGAAGAGATTCGTTACTGCATCTTTTGCGGTTCTCCTCTTTCAGACGGCAGCAGATGCTGCCCGGCCTGCAAAAAAGAGATCCCGCTCAAAGAGAGCCTTTTCAGGGAATATCTGTATAAAAATACCAAAGAATCATTGAAAGAGAAGATCGATGACACTTTATTCAGTGCGGTCAAGAACTGGCTGTTATCGCATCTTTACGGTCTCGTAGTATCGATCGTGCTCATCAGCCTTGCAGGGGTCCTTTTGGTTTCTCCGCGTTTTCCGTCTTACATCACGGAAATGAATTCTTCTTCCCGCCCGGCAGAAGTATCGAGTACCGAGGCAGCGCAGACGGATGATTACCGGCTGACTTCGGAAGATTTTAAAGAGATCACAGCTGTGTCGGATGGTTTTACGGATTCTGTATTCTATTACACAATGACCAATAACGGGGAAAAGGAATTCAGCAGCCCGAAATACAAGGATGGACCTCCGCTGCCTCCGGAAGCTTTCTACATACCTAAAGAATATGACGAGTATCCTGTCTCCTCCTGGTATTCTGTTGATACCAGTTACCCGCACATTATGACGGTGGGAGGTTACGATATATGGGTTAAGCCCACGACAGAGATCGGAAAGATGCTGCGTGAGGATGGCTATCCGATCGCTGAAATGGAAGTGACAAATACATATAAAAATGAACTTGGAGACGATGCCCCTGCGGTCAGGAATGACCGCTTCCTGTTCGTTCTGGTAAAGATGGACGGGAAATGGTATATAGCGGAAACAAAACTCATCAGTCAGGAGGGGTAAAATGAAGTGCAAAAACTGTGGTAAAGAAAACCTGCTCAAAGCAAAATACTGTTCCTCCTGCGGATATGCCTTTTCGGACGAGGAAAGACAGGCAGCATATGACGCTACGGTATGGGGGAAACTGGATAAATTAAAGGAAGCGAAGAGCTTCGTTACGCTGGAAGCCATCACCTCACATCCTGCGTTCCGGGTTCTCTTTCTGGCGGCACTGATATTCATCGGAATCGTGACCGGAACCAATAAAGGCAGTGAGATGCGGCCGCTGGACAGCAGTGAATACAAAGTCGGATATAACAGGGATAGAGATGAATTCTATCTGTTTACTGAGAAAGACAGTGTCAACGTATCCGTATATCTTCCGGGGAAACCCGAAAGCATTAAGGTGACCGCCAAAAGGGAAGATGAGGTGATCTATACCGAGGAGTACGCTGTCACTGAATCCCCGGTCTTGGAAAAAGATCCCTCCGTTACCTACATCGTCAGCGGCACCTATCCAGAGAAAGAAAAAGAGATCACCATTCTGCTGTATGATCCTTCTGTTCTGAACGGGACTGCCGGAGAGGGGAGTTAAACCGGATATTGACCGTCGTATTTGCCGATATGACGGTTTTATATATAAGTTTTTTTCTTCCTGCACAGCTTGGCAGATTTTTTGCAGGTACTATTAAGCATTCTTTAAAAGAAAGAGGGGATATCTCCTTTCTGAGCCGATCTCCTCGTTCAATGGAAACATTTGTTCAGTAACACAAACACACAAAAGGAGTAGATAAAACAAATGGCTGGAATCGGAATGTTTATCATGATATGGATCTGCCTGTCGCTCGGTTTGCTTGAGTACATAGTTCCGATCTTTATCATTGGACTGATCGTGATACTGCTGCTCGCGTTATTATAGAGCAGAAACTGAACACCAGAGTTTATCTGGTGTTCTTTTACGTTTCGACCGATGCAGAACAAAAAAAGACTCCGGAGAGTCATTTGGATATAGAGAGGCAACGAGGTAACTAAGAGTTATATCTGTTGTTGTATCGAATGACGATCGAGAAATACTGGAACAC
>JAUNQE010000083.1 GCA_030536365.1 Erysipelotrichaceae bacterium
GCTATCATCCACACGGTTATAAACCGTGGGTTTTCTCGCCTGCAACGGATTATAAAGACAGAAGCCGCTCTGCGGCAAAAAGGAGAAAATCATGGCTCTGCAATATCATGTTCAGCTCAACGACGGGGATGTCGCTCCCTACGTTCTTCTGCCGGGAGACCCCGGACGGGTACCGGTCGTCGCCTCGTTCTGGGACGAAGCCCATGAAGTCATGAACAACCGCGAATACTGCACCTGGACCGGCGTCTACAAGGGCGTGCCGATCTCCTGCATGAGCACCGGCATGGGCTGCCCTTCAGTCGCCATCGGCATGGAGGAGCTGGCACGATTGGGCGTTCACACCTTTATCCGCATCGGCACCTGCGGCACCTTTCAGGACTACGTCAAAAACGGCGATATCTGTGTCTTTGACTCCGCGATGCGTCTTGACGGGACCTCGGCTTCCTATGCCCCGATCGAATATCCGGCGGTCGCCGATCACGACTGTGTCACCGCGTGTCTGGAAGCCTGTAAAACATTGAAACTGCCCCATCATCTGGGCATCACCCGTTCAGCGGATACCTTCTATGCCCGTCACCCCAGACCCGGATCCTCTTTCAACAATTACTGGATCTCGGAATGGAGACATCACTTCGAGGATCTGAAAGCGATGAATGTCGTCGCCGCGGAGATGGAAGCCAGCGTGATCTTCGTCCTCGCGAAATTATGGGGACTGCGCGCCGGCGGGATCGCCGTCTGTCTCGACAACGTGCTTGAAGTCAGCGGGGAAAGCGGTCAGTTCGACCCGCAGGAAGGTCTCGGCCATTCGGATAAATGGATCGCCGACATGACCCATGCCGGCTGCGAAGCGGTGCGTCTGCTCTACGAAATGGATCAGAAAAAAGCACAATAAACAACAAAACCGGCTCAGCCGGTTTTCTGATTCTGCAGGATGATCTAAGCTGCGACGGTCTTCGTCAGATCGTTGACCCAGCGGTACTGTTTGACCCGGCGCATGCCCAGCACGAAACGGATCAGCTGCTCCGTCTGGGTGATCAAAAGGACCAGTGCGATATTCTTCAGACCGAAGAGGTGCACGCTCGCGAAAGCCAGCGGGATCCCGACCGCCCACTGCAGTCCGGAATCGAGGAAGGGAATGACCGAAGCGTCGCCGCCGGAGCGTAAGACACAGAAGATCATGTAGTTGTATAAGCGCATCGAGGCCTTGACCGCAAAGGCATAAACGACAAGCACCGCCATCGAAGAGGTCGCGGGATCGCTGAGTCCGAACAGAGTGACCAGCGGACGCGCGAAGACCAGAAGGAAGGTGACGAGCACCGCCGAAAGGAAGCCGGCCAGACCGATATGGTAGTCGCAGTCCCGGCGGGCACTCTCGAGATTTCCCCTGCCGAGATCGGCTCCGAGCAGGATCTGCACGGCATTGCCGTAACCGTAGATGATAAAGGTCAGAAGATTAAAGATCTGGTTGCCGACATAATAGGCGTCCATCGGCTGCTTGCCGAGCGCGCCGAAAGCCTTGATGAACATCGTCTGTCCGAAACCGAAAGTCGATTCGTTGAGGATCAGCGGTCCGATCTTGGCCAGGATCGACTTGACGAATTCCTTATCGAGACCGAAGACTTCCTTGAAAGAGCCGAGGAAGGCCTGATGGGTCGCAAAGGAATAGGATAAAAGGATGCAGACCGAAACGCACTGGGCGATGATCGTGCCTAAAGCGGCGCCGCGGATCCCGAGAGCCGGAAAAGGCCCAAGACCGAAGATCAGAAGCGCGTTCATCGTGACGTTGGTCACGGTAGCGCAGATCGAAGCGGTGAGCGAGATCCTTGCCTGCTGGGTCGAACGCAGCAGATTGCTGAAGGAATAATTGAACGCGCCTAAAAGCAGCGAGAATTTTGAGATCTGCAGGTACTGCAGGGAATGCACGATCACCTCGTCATCGTTCAGATAAAAGCGCAGGATCTGCTCCCCGAAAAGGGTCGCCAGAAGGATCCAGAACAGGGCGTTGCTGACGACGAGGATCAAAGAAAAACCGAGACAGCGCTTCAGATTGCGCTTGTCCCCGGCTCCGTAAAACTGGGAGGCAAACATCGAGATGCCGCCGTTGCAGCCGTAGGAGATCAGGCTGCAGAGGGTATCGATCTGGGCAGCTGTGCCGACAGCCGAGACCATGCCGATGCGGGTGACCATCATCGTATCGATCATCGCCTGTCCGCTCATCAGCATATTCATCAGTGCGAACGGGATCGCGATACGCGCGGTCTTTTTATAAAACTCCTTATCCCCGATATATCTGCTCATGGAAATCATTTTAACGGATAATCCGCATGGTTTCCATCTTTTCGCCCGCTTTTCCCTCTATAATAGAGGGAAGAGGTTTTTCATATGGAAGAGATGAACGAATTGTTTTACCGTGACAGCTACTGCCGGGAATTCACCGCGGAAGTCAAAGAGTGTTTTCCCTACAAAAACACCTATGCCGTGGTCCTCGAAGACACTGCTTTTTATCCCGAGGGAGGCGGCCAGCCGGGGGACCGGGGGACGCTGAACGGGATCGAAGTCTCCGACACCATCAAGAAGGACGGAAAGATCCTGCATCTCTGCGCCGCGGCGATCGAACCGGGCACACAGGCAGAGGGAAAGCTTGACTGGAAGTACCGCTTCAACAATATGCAGTCGCATACCGGCGAACACGTTTATTCCGGCCTCGTTCACCGCCGTTTCGGTTATGAGAACGTCGGCTTCCATATGGGCCGGGAAATGATCACGCTCGACTTCGACGGTCCTTTCAGCTACGAGGAAGCACTCGAGCTCGAAAGAGAGGCCAATGAGCGCATCTGGCGCGACCTGCCGGTACTGATCAGTTTTCCCGGCGAAGAGGAACTGCAGGAGATCCCCTACCGTTCCAAGAAAGAACTCAGCGGGAAAGTACGTATCGTCACGATCCCGGAATCCGATATCTGCGCCTGCTGCGGCACCCATGTCACCGATCTCGGACAGATCGGGATCCTCAAGGTGCTGAGCTGCGCTCCCCATAAAGGCGGGACCCGGGTCGATATCCTGGCCGGGGAACGCGCCTATGAATATCTTTTCAATGTCTGGTCCAATAACCGCGAGGTCTCAAGGCTTTTACGTTGCAAGGAATCCGAGACCGGAAGCGAGACCCAGCGTGTCCTGAACGAAAGCCTGCAGAAGGACATCCGCCGTTCCAAACTGATGAAGGAATATGTCGGCTTCATCGTGGAGGATCTCCCGAAGAAGAACGTCCATATCCTTTATGAAGAGGAAAAAAGCGTCAATGAGCTCCGTCTTCTGGGAAACAAGGTCCTGGACGAGAAAAAAGGCGACAGCTGCGCCCTTTTCAGCGAAGGGAATGAAGGTTATAACTACCTGATCCTTTCGAATGTGACAGATCTGCGTCCCCTGTGCAAACAGCTGAACCAGAGACTCAGCGGCCGCGGCGGCGGATCGAAGGAAATGGTCAGCGGTTTCTTCAAGGCGGAACGTTCCGCGATCGAAGCTGTCCTTTCTGAGGTATTGAATGCAGCTGAATGAGAATGAGATCCGGGCGCTGCGCTACTATGAGGGCGATGTAAAAGGAGAAGATCCTTTCTGGGGCGATCCCAAAGCCTATCTGACCCTGAACTCGCTGCTCTATCCGGGACTGCGCAACGAAAAAGCGCGCACCGCGGAAGGCAAAAAGCTCAATCCCGCCATTCTTTGTCATGACCGTTATCCCCTGCTTGAACTCTACGAAGATCTTTTCGCAGCTGTCTGTAAAGGCACGGAAGACAGGGAACGCACCGTTTACCGGGTCGAGCGCTATTCGGATTATCTGGAACAGAAGGAAGCCGGAAAGACTCTGTCTTTCACTTCGACTTCCACTGCCGGCTATCTGAAGGCCTATGGCGACCGGGTCGGGATCGCGCTGATGAAGATCGTGATCCCTAAAGGTGTTCCGGCCCTGGATTTCTCCAAAGCGCTGAGCGAATACGCCAAAGCGGAGGAAAAGGAGATCCTGCTCCCTCCCTGCGCAGGGATCAGGATCAGGGAAGTGCCGCTTCGCGAAGAAGAGGAAACGATCCTCGATGCGCAGGGAAACAAGCCGCTCGTCTCCGCGCTCTGCACACTGGAAGCACCGCGCTTCTCTTTCCGGGAAAGCGAAGAAGAGCTTCCCGATCCCTCTTCCGGTCAGCGGGTCTATGAGGCGCTGAACCGGGGCGAGGAACCTTCAAAAGAAGACTGCAAAGCCTATCTGGCTTTTAAGGAGATCCTGCAGAAAAAGCTGTGGTGCTCTTTCGCAAAGATCTCCGAAACAAATAAGAGGAATTCCCTATGATACAGTATGACCTGATGCGTAAATGCGAGACCCTGATGGATCTCTATCTCTTCATGAAAGACGATGCCGACCGTTTTGAGAACCCCCGTGTTCTTTTCGCGGCAGCCAGTCTTTTCCTGACGGCCAGAGTGAAATACGATTCCGAGGAAGTTTGCCGCTGCCTCGCGCTTTTAAGAAACAGACACGGGATCTTCTCCAGGTTCCGCGGCACGGAAACTTTCATCACTGCCTGCAAGATGTCCCTGGCGCAGGACCCGGCAGCCTATCTTGATACACTTGAGGATCTTTCCGAAAGGCTCAATGTCGGCATCCTTTACAGCGGCCGGACCGTACTGACAGCGATGATCCTGGAAGACAATCTCGATGGCCGGGATCCGGAATATCTTATCAATAAGACCAAAGACATCTACCACAATATGAAAACAAGACACATGTTTTTAACGACCGGTGAGGATCTGCCGATGGCAGCCCTGATGGCATCCAGTGAAAAAGACCCGCAGACGATCTTTGATGATGCCGAACGCGCGTATCAGGTATTCAAACGGGATCTGAAGGCGGAGGTAGACGCGATCCAGCTGCTCAGTCATATCGTTTCCCTCTACTACGGGGATATCGAGGAGATGTGCCAGAAGATCATCGATCTCGCCGACATCCTTCACCGCGAGAAACATACGCTGGGATCCGGGGTGCGTCTGGGGATCCTGGCGCCGATGGCGGATCTGCCCTTTTCTGCCTATGAACTGTCCCGCGATATCATCGATGCCTCGGATTTCCTTAAGGAATTCAAAGAATTCCGGGGGCTCTTCGGGCTCGGGGAAAGAGACCGCAATGTATTCGCGGCCGTCTGCGCGACGAGCGTCAACTACGATGCTGAGTCCGCCCAGCGCTCCGCACTGATCTCGACTTCCGTGCAGCTGGCGATCATCCAGCAGATCATGATGGCTGCAGCTGTCGCCGCTGCTG
>JAUNQE010000034.1 GCA_030536365.1 Erysipelotrichaceae bacterium
TCCTCAGCTGCGCTTTTGCCTCTGTCGAACAGTAGAAACGGCTTTCTCTAATCATGCGTACTTAAACGATCACAACAATATTATAGCGAATTGAAGTATCAGTTTGAATATGGTATAAAATAGTTGAACGGCACCTTGCCCCCTTAAAATTTTGGCGGGGACGTCGTTCTTTTTTATATTCGTTTTTCCTCCTTCTAAAGAAAACGCTCCAAGGAGCGTGAATTCATTCTGCATCAATATCGATTTCCGGCAGTAAATCAAGTATTTCTTCACAGAGAACGCCTGTTTCATTTGGCTGATAATTCTTATCAAAGCCTCGACGTCCTAACACATCGAGCACAACCTCAAAAACACCACTGATGTCATTAGGATCAACGCCTAATGAGTGTATGAATTCGATGTGTTTTTTTGACAATCCTTTTCTTATTTCTTCCACTTTTTTTCTTTCGCTTGGTGGTGTTCTAATTACTGTAATTATTGTACCAAAACACAGCCGAATTATTAAGCTCCTCTCTCGGCTCTGGATTCCGCCTCACAGTATTTACGAAGCGTTATCACCGGCCAAGTGCGAGAATAGTTTCGAATCTCGGCGATCTTTTCCCATGTCTTCCCCTTCTCGACCCGATCGAGGACGATTCCCCGGATCGGTTCGGGCTGATCGTTAGCCCAGGCAACGACCTGATCGACGAGCTGCAGCTCTTCCTCTTTCTCCTTTCGGAGCTGGTCGAGAATCCGATTCCCGACCAGCGAATAACGGTCATATCCAGTACAGCAGCGTTTTATATGCTCTTCTGCGTCACTTATCATAACGTCGTATGTATCTCCGGTTCTGGCGTGTTTATATGCTCTGTTAATTGTCTTGAGATCCATTTTTAGAAACCTCCGGAATGCTTAGAAATATTATAGATGAACATTCACAGACATTGAAAGAGATTCAGCTACACGAAAGAGTGTTGTCCAAAAGTTGTCCAAAAACGACCATTTCGCTTTATTGTTAGTATATTTAGTTAAGTATATAAAAAGCTCGAATTTCAGCATTATTACTTACTTTTCGAGCATTGAAGTCTATGGTCAGGATGAAGGGATTTGAACCCTTGACCTCTTGAACCCCATTCAAGCATTCTACCAAGCTGAACTACATCCTGAAAGACTTCTAATAGTATAGCACAATTTCTCAGCTGTGTTTATAGAAACTGCGATTATCGAGCGCGAACAGTTTTGGTGTGAATTCCCCTGTCTCGATCGTTTTGAATGCCTTGTTGAGGATATTCATCCTGGCATCGATATTGTCGATATAGTTGAGCAGTTCCGCCTCGATCGTCTCCGGACGGACCGGGGAACCGTATTCAAGCTGTCCGTGATGGCTTAAGACCATGTGACGCAGCAGCAGAAGCTCTTCGCTGTCGCCATAGCCAAGGCCGTCACCGATCTCAAGCAGTCTGCCTGCCAGGATCGAGATATGACCCAGAAGCTTTCCTTCAACGGTATATTCGGGAACGACCGGAGAAGAGAGTTCTTCGATCTTGCCGAGATCATGCAGGATCACTCCGGCATAAAGATAGTCTCTCGAGCATTCCGGATAGATATCGCAGATCGCTCTCGCCAGCTTCAGCATGCCGGCAACGTGGGTCGCCAGACCGCCCATGAATTCATGGTGGATCTTGCTGGCAGCCGGATAGGAATAGAAATCCTTTTCATAATAATTCATGACCGCTGTCACGATCTTGGCGATCTTTTCATTCTCGATCGATGAGATTGCCTCCTCGATCACATTGCGCAATTCGACCTTGCTGACGGGCGATTTTGAAAGGAAGTCCTCCAGTTTAAGATCTCCCTCATCCGTCGGAAATACGCTCACAACTTTCGCCTGCAGGGCGTTACGGTAACGGATGATCTCCAGAGTGAAGGTATAGATCTTTCCGCTCTTCAGAAGCTTTTCCATCTCCGGACGGACGTCCCAGTACTTGGCTTCGATCACTTTGGTATCATCCTGCAGATTCAGTGTCAGATAAGGCGCACCGCTGTTCGTGGTGCCCTTGACAACAGCTGTTACCAGCAGCGGCGTAGTAACATGCTCGCCTTCTTTAAAATCAATTACCTTAGTCATCTTCCCACTCCATTTCATTTATCAGTGCATATACTGCATCATTCGCGAAACCTTTGGCGATCAGGGAATGATACAGGCGGTTGCGCAGATCGGTGCCGCTGTACTTGCGTTCCAGGCGGCGGCAGATCTTGGCGCATTCGCTTTTCAGAACGCTTTCCTCCGCTAAGGCGTCTTCCGCGAAGTCCAGCATCGACATGGCCTGCTGGATATCCTCGTTGCTGAAACCATCCTCAAACAGCTTTCTGCGGATCGTCTGCTTCTTGACGAGCAGCGATTTGTTATGGATCGAATTCTGGTATTTCTGCGCCCGGCGCAATGCCTTGTCCGATTCGCTGTTCTCGAAATCCAGACATTCCTCAATGATCTCAGGTGCAATCCCGGCTTTGCGCAGACGGGCTGTCATCTGTTTTCTGGACAGCAGCATCGCCTGGAAAGCATCGTTCTTCTCGATCACGTAGCGGCGGTCGTCCAGCATCCCCTTCTCGGTCAGTTTTTCAATGATCTCATCGATCTGTTCCGGACTGGCTTCCTGTTTCTCGCTCAGATAGTCACGCATCTGCTTGACCGTATAGTCACGGGCAGAGATACGTTTTAAGGCAGACCGGTAAGCCTTGACGAAGCTTTCCTCGTTTTTCAGTCTTTCGAACTGGGCAGCTGTCAGTTTGTCATCCTTGCGGATACCTTCCTGATAATAGCGTTCCAGAGAGACCATGATCTTTTCTTCGTTCTTGCCGTTATTCAGCTGAAGATGTACGACATCGTTCTTCAGCGTTACCGATTCAACGACATAGGAGGAATCGTATTCCTCGATCGTCTCCTTATACAGCTGCAGCATATTCTCGACATAGGTATCAGCATCGTAGATCTGTGCTTCTTCGATCGCGTTCTTCTGCATCTTGGAAAGCTCCTCACTGCTTAAGGAAAGGAACTTCCTCAGTTTGGTAACGAAGGAATCGGCACCTTCAAAGAAATAGCCGTTGACGTCTTCCTTGATCAGTTCCTCCAGGACCTCGTCATAACGCGCTAAAACGGGAGTTCCGCTGGCTAAAGCCTCGACATAGGTCATGCCCTGGGTCTCCGTCTTTGAGGCGCTGGTAAAGAGATCTGCGGCGTGATAATAGGCCGGTACCTCATCAAAGGGTTTCTTGTCCGTAAATATAACGATATCATCGATCGATAACGTCTTGGCAAGGCTGCGCAGTTCATCCAGCTGTGGGCCCCCGCCGATCACGACCAGTTTTGCCCTGATGCCTTCTCTCTTGATCCGGGCGAATGCCTCCAGCAGCATGACGATCGATTTCTCCTGAGCGATACGTCCGACATACAGCAGCATCTTCTCGTCATCTTGAATACCAAGCTCACTGCGTACACGGCGGGTATCCTCTTCCGTAAAGAGATCCGGGGAAAAGCGCTTCAGCTCGACACCGGTCGGCAGGATACGGATCGGCGTGCGGATGCCGTAGCCCAGCAGCATATTCGCGGTCTTCTTACTGGGAGCGATCAGACGCAGGCAGTCTTCTCCATACTGGCGGGAAAGGATCCCGACCAGCTTCTTGGCGACCTTGTCGAAGGATTCCATATGCAGGAAATTCGCGTAATGGGTGTAATCCTCATAAGTCGTGTGATAGGTGCGCACCATCGGCACGTGAAGCTGTTTGGCGGCAATACTGCCGAAGATGCCGACGCCGAATTCGGTATGCACATGGAACAGGTCGAAGTTCAAATTCTCCAGCTCATCGAGCACCAGAAGATGTGCCGGGCTGGCAGCTTTATAGCCATATAATCCTTTTAATTCGATACCGGGCAGACGGATGATCCTTCCCTCTTTTTTCCCCTTGAAGAGTCCGGGATTGGTCTAGACGAAATTGGCCTCATGACCATTCTCTTCCAGCTTCTTGCGCAGAAGTTAAATGGAAGAAACGACTCCGTTGATATCCGGCAGATATGTATCTGTAAATAATGCAACTCTCATTTTTTATACCTAAATAATAGTATAGCGAAAAGCGGCCTGCCCTGCCAGTCCCGCGCCGCCGAGGCAAAAGAAAAGCTGCCGGCTCAGCCGGCAGCTTAGATTGATAGATTAACCGAGGGAGTTCTTGAAGTTGACCAGACGGTTGTAACGCTTTTCAGCATCCTGTCTTGTCTTTTCGAACATTTCGTCCGCTACTTCCTCGCCCTTCAGCTGAATGAGCTGAGCGTAACGGTTTTCGTTCTTCAGGAAGTCCTTGAAGAGTTCGAACTTCGGTTCCTTGGAATCGATGGTTAACGGATGTTCCTTACGCGGATCGTAACGGTACAGGGTCGTGTAGCCGCATTCAACAGCCTTGGCCTGAACCTGCTGGTGGTTCTCCAGACCGCCCTTGATACCGTGTGCCTGACACGGAGAGTAAGCGATGATGATGGACGGACCATTGTAGCTTTCTGCTTCGATCATAGCGTTGATCGTCTGCTGACGGTTAGCGCCCATCGCAACGGATGCGACGTAGACTGTACCGTACTGCATGAAGATCATACCCATATCCTTCTTGGCTGTTGCCTTACCGCCGGCTGCAAACTTCGCGATCGCTGCGGACTGGGTAGCCTTGGAGGACTGACCACCGGTGTTGGAGTAGACTTCGGTATCGAGGACGAGAACGTTGACGTTCAGGTTGTTTGCCATGACATGGTCAAGTCCGCCGTAACCGATATCGTATGCCCAGCCGTCACCGCCGATGATCCATACGGATTTACCGACGAGATCCTTTTCGTAGCGGAGCAGTTCCTTGACTGCTTCGTTCTTGGAAGCCTTGACTGCAGCGATCAGCTCATCTTTCAGAGCGCGCTGTGCGTCACGGTCATCCTTGGCATCGAGATAACGCTTGAAGACATCACCGCAGTCGCTGTCAAGGTTGTTTTCCATGACTTCGTAGATGCGGGACTGCTTGAAGTTCTGCGCAATCGCCATACCGAAACCGTATTCGGCGTTGTCTTCGAACAGGGAGTTTGCCCAAGCCGGACCGTTGCCGTCTTTGTCCTTAACGAACGGAGAGGACGGAGTGGAACCGGAATAGATACTGGAGCAGCCTGTCGCGTTCGCGATCAGCATATCTTTACCGAAGAACTGGGAAGCGAGTTTTGTATAAGGTGTTTCACCACAGCCCGGGCATGCGCCGGAAACTTCGAAGTAAGGTTTCAGGAACTGAGAACCCTTGACAGTTGTCTTGGAGAAGATGTCCTTCTTCGGTTCAACTTCCTTGAACAGGTAGTCAGCCAGAGGTTCCTGATCGATCTTTGTCTTGATGTCTGCAAGGCTGAGGGCTTTCTGTCCGGCCTTACCAGGACATTCATGAACACACAGACCGCAGCCTGTACAGTTCGCCGGGGATACCTGGATACGGAACTTCAGGTTTTCAACGCCCTTGCCGATCGCCTTGGCTGTCTTGAATTCCATCGGTGCGGCAGCGATCTCTTCGTCTGTCAGAAGGACCGGACGAATGACTGCATGCGGACATACGAAGGCACAGAAGTTACACTGGATACACTTATCCGGATCCCAGGTCGGGACCTGCGCAGCGATCGTTCTCTTCTCGCGGAAGGATACGTTCGGCTGCAGGGAACCGTCTTCCAGACCGTTCTTTAAGAAGTTGCTGACCGGCAGATCGTAGCTGGTGAGCTTGTTGATAGCCTGAACATGAACATCGAAGTATTCATCACCGGATTCGGTCATGAAGCTCTTCATCGGCAGGTTAGCCCATTCCGGCTTGACCGGGATCTCAACGAGACCGTTCTTGCCCATGTCGATCGCCTTGTAGTTCAGTTCAACGATCTCTTCACCCTTCTTCATGTAGGACTTCTTCGCCATTTCCTTCATGAGCTTCAGGGAAGTCTCATACGGCATGATCTGTTCGTTCAGAGCGAAGAATGCGGACTGCAGGATGGTGTTTGTACGACGGCCCATACCGATCTCTTTTGCGATCTCGGTAGCGTCGATGATATAGAATTTCGCGTTCTTCTGCGCGAGTTCTGCAAGCATTGTGCTCGGGAGCTTCTCTTCAAGCTCTTCCGGCTTGTATGTGGTATTCAGGAGGAAGGTACCACCCTTCTTCAGCTGACGGACCATATCGTATTTGTAGCAGTATTCATCCAGTGAGCAGGAAATGAAGTCTGCGTCTTCGATATAGTATGTGGAACGGATCGGTGTCGGACCGAAACGCAGGTGGGATCTGGTAACGCCGCCGGCCTTCTTGGAGTCGTACTGGAAGTAAGCCTGTGCGTACTGTTCGGTGTTATCGCCGATGATCTTGATGGAAGACTTGTTGGCGGAGACAGTACCGTCAGAACCTAAACCGAAGAACAGGCAGGAAGTGTAGTCATGCTTGTTCTGGAATTCCGGATCGACATCAAGGGACAGATGGTAAACATCATCGTTGATACCGATCGTGAAGGGATCTTTCATGACATCCTTTTCGAGTTCGTCGTAAACGGCTTTGATCTGGTTCGGAGCTGTATTTCTGGAGGACAGACCGTAACGGCCGCCGATGATCTGCAGATCCTTGCAGTCTTTCAGAGCGCCAACGACATCGAGGTATAACGGTTCTCTAGCGCCGGCTTCGATCGTTCTGTCGAGGACAGCGATCTTTCTGACAGTTGCCGGTAAGACCTTCTTGAGGTACTTAGCGGAGAACGGACGATAGAGGTGGACCTTAATGAGACCAACGTTCTTGCCCTGAGCGTTCAGAGTGTCGATCGTTTCCTTTATCGTCTCAGTAACAGAACCCATCGCGATGATGATGTTCTCAGCTGTCGGGGAACCATAGTATGTGAACGGTGCATACTGTCTGCCGGTATGCTTGGAGATCTCTTCCATGTAGCCGGCAACGATATCCGGGATCGCTTCATAGTAGCAGTTCTGTGCTTCGCGAGCCGGGAAGTAGATATCATCGTTTTCCGCGCCGCCGCGTGCGACCGGATTGTTATGCGGGTTTAAGGCTTTCGCTTTGAAATGAGCGACTGCGTCCCAGTCAACCAGGCTCTTCAGATAGTCATAGTCCATGACTTCGACTTTCTGGATCTCATGGCTGGTACGGAAACCATCAAAGAAGTGGATGAACGGCAGAGAGCCCTTGATCGCGGACAGATGTGCGACACCTGCCAGGTCCATAGCTTCCTGAACGGAATGGGATGCGATCATGCAGACACCTGTCTGACGGCATGCATAGATATCCTGGTGGTCACCGAAGATGGAAAGAGAACGACCTGCCAGTGAACGTGCAGATACATGCAGAACACCCGGAAGCAGTTCACCCGCCCATTTGTAGAGGTTCGGGATCATCAGTAAGAGGCCTTGCGAAGCTGTGAATGTGGAAGCGAGAGCGCCGCCCTGGAGAGCACCATGGACTGCACCTGCCGCGCCACCTTCAGCCTGCATTTCAACAACTTTTACCTTGCTGTTGAAAATGTTCTTTCTTCCCTGCGTCGCCCAGGCATCGATAGACTCAGCCATCGGAGACGAAGGTGTGATCGGATAGATACAGGCGACCTCAGTAAAAGCGTACGCAACATGCGCGGTCGCTGTATTGCCATCCATCGACATGAATGATTTTGGCATATTTTCCCTCCTGCTTGTTAGCATATTAACATTATAATTATACCCCTTTGTTCAGCCTATTTCCATAGTCTGAAAGCCTCTGCGAAACATTTTTCATAGTTCTTCATGGCAAAGCGACGCTGCCGCTCTTTTCCGTAAGAAAAGTCCCGGTCTTTCAGGAAACCGGGACTTGAAATACAGAGAAATTCAGCTCTTAGTTGGAGTAACCGCTGGAGATCGTGATGACGATCGGCGTATCGACCGGATAGCTTCCGGCGTCATAGCTCGTGTTTCCGTAGACGGATACCGAGATGATCGTTCCTGCGCTGTAATTCTGTGAAGCGGAAGACACGTAGGAGACGTTCGTAAACGGCGAGAGGAAGGTGCTGTTCTGCAGATTCGTGCGTTTCGTCTCGAAGGAGCTTCCTTCCACATTGTCGAGAACTTCCAGGGCCGGAAGATAGGAAGTCGAGACAGCTTTGCTCTTCCACTGGGCGATCATGCGGCGGTTGCCGTTGATCGTGACAGATTCTCCGGGGTAACCCTCATCCCACTTATCGAACTCTTTTCCGGCCGGTGCGGTGAATGTACATGCCGGAAGCTTGTAGCTCGAACCCGCGTTGACGGTAACTCTGGCCATCGTGCCGCTGCCGCCGTTGGCGTCAAAGTCGATCCAGTAAGTCGTTGCGGCAGTCGGGGTCGGTGTAGGTGTCGGTGTCGGAGTCGGGGCCGCGTCCTTCCACTGCGCGATCATGCGGCGGTTGCTGTTGACAGTGACGGATTCTCCGGCTGCGCCTTCGTCCCATCTGTCAAATACCTTGCCTGCCGGCGGTGTGAATGTGCAGTTCGGCAACTTGTAGCTCGAACCTGCTTCAACGGTGACAGTCGCCATCGTACCGCTGCCGCCATTGGGATCGAATGCTACCCAATAGGTGTTCGTAGAGCCTTTATCCTTCCACTGGGCGATCATACGGCGGTTGCTGTTTACGGTAACAGACTCGCCCGCTTTACCTTCGTCCCATTTATCGAACACTTTGCCTGCTGGCGGAGTGAATGTGCATTCCGGCAGCTTGTAGGAGGATCCCGCTTCAACAGTGACAGTGGCCATTGTACCGGAACCGCCATTGGGATCGAAGGCGACCCAGTAGGTCTTGGTGGAGCCTTTATCCTTCCACTGCGCGATCATGCGGCGGTTGCTGTTGACAGTGACGGATTCTCCGGCTGCGCCTTCATCCCACTTGTCGAAGACTTTTCCGGCAGGAGCTGTGAAAGTGCATTCCGGCAGCTTATAGCTCGAGCCTGCCTTGAAGGTGACTCTGGCCATCGTTCCCGATCCGCCATTGGGATCAAAGTCGATCCAGTAGGTCTTATCGGAGGAACTGCTTTCGTTGACAGCGACTTTACATGCGACTTCGTAGTACGGAGCGCCGGTCGTCTGGGTACAGCCGTAAACCGTTCCGTCCGCCTTATCCGTGCTCTTCTCTTCGGTGTAGGTGATCGAGAGATGACCGTTCAGGTTGTTGATCGTGTACATGTAGTTGCTGACTTCGCTTCTGGTCTTCCCTTCGATCTCCTTCAGATCCAGGTTGAACGGACCGGCGGATAACGCGTAGGAGATCGTGGCTCCCTTCTTGAATTCGCCATCATCGTAGTAGAAGATGTGATCCTTGTCGATCTGGGAGGAATAGTAAGCGTAGCTCTGTTTCTGAACTTTCAGGCCGAGCGAATCGATGTATTCGAGGAATGCCGCTTCGGTCACACCGACATGCTGGTCATCGACCTTGACCATATCTTCTGCCGGATCCTTACCGATCGACAGATAAGCGCGGACCGTCGAACCGCTGGAGACCAGTGTGTGCGCCTTCGGGCTCGTGGAGATGACTCTGCCCTCCGCGACTTCGTTGGAATAGTAGTTGATGAAGTTCAGGGTGATATTGTTCTTATCGGCCCAGGCCTTCGCTTCGGAAGCGGTCATGTTGTAGAGGTCTTCGAGTTCAACAGCTTTACCGCTGGAGATCGTGACAGTGATCGTTCCGCCCGGACTGATGTCCGCGCCGGCACGGGTGCCCTGATCGATCACGCTGCCCTCGGCGATAGTATCACTGAAGACATAGACATATTTGATATTGACCTGATTGCTTTCGCCCCAGGCGGTGATATTCGTCTTGGAATAGGTCGAGAAATCCGGGACCGTGATCTTCACGTTTTCGGCGTTATCGCCGGCGGATAAGGTGACCAGGATCGGTGTTTCTCTCTTGACGCTGCCGCTGACATTCAGCGCGAGCACAGTGTCTTTGGGATGATCCTTATCGAGGACATACTCGTAAGTGACATCCGGGAAATGATTCCGCTGGAACCAGGTGGCGATCGTTTCCTTGGTCATACCGTCGATCGCCGGTACCTCAACAGCTAATGTCGGGTCCGGACCCTGGGAGATAACGATGCTGAGGATATCCTTGATCTCCTCCCCGTCTTTCGGTTTCTGGGAGACCGGCTTGCCCTTTTCAACAGACTCATCGTACTGATAGCTGATCTTCAGGTTTTCCCCGGTGATCCCCTCGTTTTCCGCCCAGGCCTTGATCTCCTGCTCGGTAAGCTTGGAATAGTCGACTGCGTAGATCTTCGGCTTTTCGAAGAAGGATCCGATTAAAAAAAGAAGCCCCGTCAGGATCGCAATCAGGACAGCGGATAAGATAATGTTTGTTTTGTTTGAAAAGAATTTCTTCATTTCAACCTCCTTAACCGACGATCAGAAACAGCCTTGCTGTTGCTTGTTCGGTCTCAAAATGATAACGGACGCCGTTGACGGTAACGTCCGGAGTTTTACGGAAAGAACGGTTGGTAAAGGGAACGATGTCATAGTATTCGCCGTTCCGGATACCGATGGAAAGCTCATAACGGCCGGCTTTCAGGCTTGTCAGATCTCCTGACGCATTGAAGCAGACACCGGAGGAATCGTTGCTGAGGTTGTAGGCTGTTTTCAGATCGAACTTGCAGGCGGTAGAGGCGATATCAAGCTTCTTGTTTTCGCCGTCTGCGGAAGTCAGATATACTTCATAACCGGAACTGATCCCGGAAGGATTGTCGATATAATACATCATCGCCTGACCGTCGATATTCACCTTTCCGGCAGCATCGATCGCAAGCGAATCGTAAGAGATCAGAGAAGGACGTCCGCTCGGTTTGTTGATCTTCGTGTAATCCAGCGGCGAAGCGGCGATCTTCAGATCGAAACGGTAATTGTAAATATCCTGCGCGCGCAGAAAGGCATAGCGGTTTCCGTTCTTCGCGGCGAGGTTGCGGTAAGCAAGCTTTGAAGAAGACAAAACGGTCGTCTGGACGACGCCGTTGCTTTCGATCTTTAATTCAAGTCCGTAATCGCCGGAAGAAAGCGAAGCGAGATCGATCGTCCCCTGATAAGCGCTGTAGGTATAATCGATCCCGTCATTCAGGACAAAACCTTTGTTTTCAACTGCCGAGGCATCGACATACGTCTTCTCCCCAGTATTGTAATCTGTCAGAACGAACTGATAGGAGACGTTATCCGCGTTCGCGAAGGAGATCCCCTTCAGCACACCGATACCGCCGATCTTCAGCTGGTTTCCGTCAAGGCTGAGGGTGCTGACCGATTTGATGACTTCGTAATCGGCTGTGCTCGCCTTGCTGACTTTCAGCGTCAGCTTTCCGTCTTTCTTGACGAATTCATATTCAAGACCGTTGAAGACGCGTTTTGCTGGAGCGTCCGCCTCAACATTGAAGGAACCGTCATACTGGCTCAGAGCACCATAGGATGTGCGTACCTGGATACTGTATTCCCCTTCTCCAAGTTCACTGAGATCCGCTTTTCCGTCGAAGGTCGTGACACCGTCGGTCGTCGTGCAGGTGAGCGGATATGCTTTCTCGGTATCGCCGTTCTTGAAGACCAGCGCATTGGAGATCGTGTTCTTATCATTGACTTCGATGCCCTCGACATAGCCCTTACCGCTGACCTGCAGCAAGTCGCCGTCATAAGCGAAAGTCGCGATCGAATGGGTGTAATTCGCGTTCCCCAGAGCCGCGTAGTTCAGCGGCTGCAGATCTTTTGATTCGACATAAGCGACACTCAGATTGTAATCGTATGTCGATATCGGGTTGACCGTGCCGGTCGTGATCGGAGTGCGGTGGGTAATGATCTCACCGTCCGAGGTGATCGCGTTGGTCGACTGGATCTTCGTATAGTTGCGTACTTCCCCGAGGCGGATGACGATGAAGTCTTTCTGATACTGTCCGCCGTAGCCGGTGGTGTATAACGTCTTGGAAGAAGCGTTCGCCTGCAGTTTGACCGGGATATCGAATCCGGTGATCAGCGCCAGATCATAGACGCCCCAGTCCGTCAGCTTGCCGTTGAAGCTGTTGGCTGTCTTGTCGATCTTATAGGCATGAGCGGCGATCTTCATTCCCCAGTACGGGTCAGAAGCGTATTTCACGTTGAAGCCTGCGCCTTTGTTTCCCAGCGAGGAGTCAAAGAAGCGGCCGTCGGTGATATCCAGGTAACCACGCAGGTTGATACCCATCTGTTCATTGATCGACTGTTCCACTGAGGAGAAAGTCGAAGCACTGTTCGGACTGGCGTCGAATGCCTGCCAGCCGAAGAGGTTGTTACGGTTGCGCGCGTAGTTCGAGGTACCATAAGCGGATTCATGGACCGCCATGGCGTATACCAGCAGCGCGTTGACACCGTATTTGTTCTGGGCATCGATGAATGCCTGTGCCTTGCCGGCGATCACGGAATTGCTCCGTCTGCCGGATTCGGTCAGGAACGTTTCGAAATTCGCTGCGTAGATATTCGTCTTGGAACGCAGCGGCAGCCACTGGTAATAGTTGTATTCCGTGCCGGCGCCCTGGGTCAGGGCTGCGTCATTGTAGAAATGGATGCCGTCTTTGGAATAGTAGGTCGAACCTGTCTGCATGAAGCTCGGAGCCGGTCCGACAGCGATCGAATATTCGAGCGCGTGGATGCTTCCGGACTGCGGATAGGACATGTGATAGGTAAAGACAAGGTCACGGTAGTTACCGTTCTGGACGGCTTTAAAGCTGTCCCTTTTCATCAGGACTTTATAGGGGCTTTCATTGTAATAGCTGTTCTGTCCGCCCATCCAGAGAGCAATGCCCTTCTCGACGTATTTGCTCGGAACGAGATCACAGTATTCGAGGTCGGTATAACCATCAAAGCCGTTGAGGTTGACACGGATCATGCCGCGCTTGCCGTCTTTCAGAACACGCGATGTCTCGTAATAATGCATCTGATAGTAATGCGCGACATAAGTCCGCTTGGTCCAGATGCTGCGGTCATCGATATCTTCATAGATGTTCAGGGTGGCGTCGCCGCCTCTGCCCGGATACGCGTAGGCATAACCGCTGTTCATGGAAATGATATGTGTCGGCGAATAGCCGGTCGGATAACGGACGACATGGTCGCCGCCGAGTTCTTTCATCTTCTGGTTCGCGGAGGCGAAATCATCGTAACAGGCGACTTTAGTGAAAGACCCGTCATCGTTGATGTAGGAGACTTCGTAGGCATTGCAGGACATGGGATAATAGTCCGCCGCCTTGACTGCGCTGCTGGGTAAAAGACTTGCTGCTGCCAACAAGCTCAGTATCATCAAAAAGCTGAAAACGGCTTTGTACTTTCTCATTTACTTACCTCAAAATCTCGTACTGATCTCGATCTGTTCCGCTCTGTCGGAGAGCTGGAGATAGATCTTGCCTTCGTAGGTGATCCCTGCCTCTTCCGGATTGTAGATCTCAAAGAACAGCACGCCCGAGGAACCGGGAGACAGCGGTTTGCCGATCAGGCTGGTCTCCCCTGCCTTGATCGAGGAATAACTGCCGTCGAGCGCCTCAAAGCGCTCTTCGGAACCGTTGGGAGCGAAGACTGCGGAAGTGATCGAAACATTGCCGCTGTCGATGCTGTTGACATTCAGTTTGAATGTATAGACCTTGATGGTGGAAGGATAGGTATATTCTTCCCCGCCGCTGCTCAGGATATCGGTGATGTAAGCGTCGGAGATGTAGATATCAAAATTGTCACCCTTGACATCGCCGCCGGTCTGGTATTTCAGATCCGTGGTATCGTGGATGTTCGTGGTCAGATCCAGGGTGAATTCCTGCTTGCTGACGGTATCGGTCACTTTGATCGATGTGCTGTTTTTCTTGAACGGGATCAGCAGCGAGAACATGCCGGTGCGTTCCTTGGAAACGATCTCGTAGACGACATTGCTCTTGCCGAGGTATACAGACTTGTCTTCAAGCTGCTTGACGTAGGATTCGACTTCGGACAGTTTCACGCCCTGATCCGTCTCAAAACGGCTCAGATCGAATTCCAGAGCCTTTTCATCTTCAAAGCGGACACGCGCGATCGCAAAATCAAAATCCAGGTCCGGATTCTGATAGACCTGATAGTCCATTAATGTCATTTTAAAATCTTCCGGAAGTGTGGAAGATGTAACTGTCGCGGTTGGTGACGGATCGCCGCCGGGATTCGGTTTATCCGGCAGTAAGGCTTTGATCCCTAAATACAACGCAATGATCAGACCGACCCCGAGCAGAACTACAAGCGCGATGCGGTCATAACGCAGTTTTCTTTTCATGAGAAAAATACCTCGGTAAGATCCATAAAATAATTATACCTTATTTGTTAATGAAAATACATGCTTACTCTTTCATAAAACATGAAAACGACAAGCATTTTTCCCTGTTTCCGATCCTGCCTGAAAACGGGATCATCAAGCCCTATTCTCCGTCAGGAAGCAATTGATAGGTATTCTGCCGGTACATATTCTGAAAGCCCAGTGACGCATAGAGATGACTGCTGACGGGATTAGCGTTATCCACGTAAAGACAGGCGGTCCGACCGTTTTCCAGGATCTCGTTCTTCAGCGTGTTCACCACTCTGCGGGCGAGACTTTTCCCACGGTATTCCGGCCGCGTATACACATGTGTGATGCGCTGCATATTGCCTTCCATCGGCGTGCTGCAGGCCATGCAGACGATCTTTCCCTCTTCCCGGATACAGCGGAAGCTTCCGATCTTCTCTTTTAGCGACTTCCTGTCCGGTCTGTCCGGCAGGCCGCAGTCGATAAAGAAACGCTCCGCCATCGTAAAGATCTCTTCAACATCTTCGCCGACAGCTGGAACGACATCTGCGGAAGAAGGTTCGCTGATCCGGTCACATTTCATGAAAGTCATCGAAATGCTGACTTTATAAAACAGCGAATGCTTTTCCATTGCTCTGACAAACGCATCGCCGAGTTCTTCCTCGCACATGAGCGAGGAGATGTCATAATCATTTTCCTTCAGAAAAGAGGCAAGCTCTTCAACGCCGTTCCTGTCCCCGTACAGCAAAAGCGAATATGGTGACTTTTTCAGCGCCAGAAGGATACCGCTGTCTTCGCAGCGCAGTATATAGTTTACCTTATCGGTCTCTTTCATCGACGCGGCATTGCCTTTAAAGAAGGCGGTCTTTTCCGGTGCCTGCAGCAACAGTTCCGCGTTTTCTTTTAAGAATTCCTCTCCATTTGGATAGATCCGGATCATATCATTCTCCTGTCTGTTATTTTTTTACGGCCGGTCATAGAACGCGAAGACTCTTTCGTAGAAATCTTCCGCTTCCTCATAAGCGCCGTGGCCATAGCCTTCGTATACATATTTCTCGCTTCCCGCGATCATACTGTTCAGCTCATCCGCCGCCTCGTTGCCGACTGTGTGATCGTCGCTTCCGGCAAGGATCAGCGTCAGACAGCTGATCTTCTCCAGTTCATTACGTGCGTCAAAGCGCAGGATCGCTTCCGCGTTGCGCAGAAAGCGTTCATAGCTGCGCGGTTTCGTAAATCCCGCCAGCAGCGGGAGATATTTCCTGTTTTTCTTCAGATAGCCTTCAGAATACATCTTCTCCGCTGTATCTGTCATCAGGGCTGTATGATCACCGCGTTTTGCCATCGCGATCCATTCCCCTACCGTTTCCTGAAGCAGAGGATTCGCGTAAGGCGCGGTGACCGCCAGGATCAGCTTTTTTACCAGCTCCGGATGATCAGCCGCGATATACTGTGCTATCATCCCTCCCTGGGAGACACCGAGCACATACGCCTCTTCGATCCCGAGCTCCTTCATCGCTTTTGCCTGGTCTTCCGCCATATCCTGTATTGAATACTTCTCCGGCATGACATTCTTACGGCTGAACATGTAGACGGTATATTCCTTCAGGTGTTTCCGGTAAGGAAGCGAAAGGATCAGCGCCTTTCCCTTCACAGTGGCCAGACCATCTGAAAGTCCTGGAAGAGCGATGAGCTTCTTATCACCGCTGCCGAAAGCGGCATAATACATTTCCGTATCGCCGATCTTAATTGCACCGTTTTTCAGCATGTTCCCCTTCCTTTCCGCGGCTTTCAAAAAGCCTTCTTTAGACCACAATAGCACAAAAA
>JAUNQE010000003.1:0-36086 GCA_030536365.1 Erysipelotrichaceae bacterium
TTTTATATGTCAGACGGAGAGATCAAAAAGGCAGCCTTTCGCAGACTGCCTTTTATCATTGATCCTTATTTCTTAATGAACTGTTCAACGTTGAGCACGAAGATCGTGGCGCCGCCGACCGTTACTTCGATCGGGAAAGAATCGAATCTGCCCATATCGTAGGAAATGGTTGAAGGAACGACCTCTGTTCTTCTTGAGGATTCCTGGCCGATGATCTCGATCGCATGGTCCACTTTTTCATCTTCGGTTCCGATGATCAGAGTTGTGTTTCCGGCCTGCAGGAAACCGCCGGTCGTTGCCAGACGGGTGACCTGGTATCTTTCGGCGTTCAAAGCAGTTGTTACGGACGAGGCATCATCATTTGATACAATTGCCATTATCAGTTTCATGGTTTGCCCTCCTTAAGGCTATTTTACCATAAATCCCTCCGCTTATATCTTTCTTGTCCTGTGAGAAACGGGTATAATAAATTGGCATGAAAGAAAATGTAAAAACGCTTCTGGCATTGCTGGCAGGGAACCTGCTGCTTGCCTTTTCGGTATCAGCCTTCGTTTTGCCCTATGACATCCTCTCCGGCGGTGTTGCCGGAATCGCGGTACTGGTAAAGCCGTTCACATCGATCAGTGAGAATACGATCATCATTGCGCTGGTCATTACGCTGTTTCTTGTCGGATGGGCTTTTCTGGGAAAAAAGTTTGCGGTCACGACGATCATGTCTTCCGTTCTCTATCCGCTCTATCTTTTGCTGATGGAGAACCATCTGCAGCCTGTGGAAGTCGATCCCTTGCTGGCATCGGTCTTCGGCGGTCTGATCGCAGGCGCCGGGATCGGTCTTGTCATGAAGGTCGGCGCGAGTACCGGCGGCATGGATATCCCGCCGCTGATCATGCAGAAATATCTCGGATTCGATCTCGGTAAAAGCGTCATGGCGATCGATGCTTTGACCGTCATTGCCGGTCTCTGGATCTATGACCTGCAGCACGTGCTGATCGGTCTGATCTATGTCTACACGAGCGGGATCATGATCTCCAAAGCGCTGACATTCGGCCTTGTCGAATCGATGTCCGTCCAGATCATTTCCGAAAAATATGAGCAGCTGCTCCCCCTGATCCAGGAGAAAATGGAAAGGGGCGTTACCCTCATTCACGCGGAAGGCGGCTACTTTCATAAGCAGAACAACGTGCTTCTTGTCGTGATCTCCAAACATCAGTATCAGTCGCTGGTAAACCTGATCCGCGAGATCGATCCGGAAGCCTTCGTGATCATCTCCGATGTCAAGGAAGTACAGGGAAACGGTTTCACCTATGGGACACGGATATGATATGATTAATTAATGGTGATAGTATGATAAAAATTGAAAATGCATCCAAAACATATAAGAACGGAACACATGCCCTGAGCAATATTTCCCTCGAGATCAGAGACGGGGAATTTGTTTATATCATCGGGCCGACCGGTTCCGGTAAGAGTACATTGATCAAGCTTTTAAACGGCGAGGAAGTGCCGAGCTCCGGTACAGTTCTGGTCAATGATATCAACGTCGGCAAGCTCCGTCATTCCAAAGTCCCGATCTACCGCCGTAATATCGGTGTCGTATTCCAGGACTACCGTCTGCTCCCGCGCAAGACCGTTTTTGAAAATGTTGCTTATGCCATGGAAGTCGTTGACGCGCCGCGCGATACACTGCGCAAGCGTGTCCGTGAAGTCCTGAAACTCGTTGACGTTGCCGATAAATCCAACGTTTTCCCGGCAGAACTCTCCGGTGGTCAGCAGCAGCGTGTTGCGATCGCCAGAGCGATCGCCAACAAGCCTTCGATCCTGATCGCTGACGAGCCGACCGGTAACCTGGACCCGAAGAAGAGCGAGGAGATCATCCGCCTTCTTGAAAAGATCAACCAGGAGGAAAAAACAACGATTTTGATCGTTACCCATGATATTGAGATCGTCCGCCGTCATCCCAAACGCACGATCGCGATCGATAGCGGACATATTAAGGCAGATCTGGCCGGTGGAGGTAGCATCTGATGTTTCGCCGTTTAGGACGCCATATTAAAGAAGGTTTTCTGGGAGTCGGCCGTCACTTCGGCATGGCTCTTTCCAGTTCTACTGCTGTTGCAATTACCCTGACACTGATCGGGGTCTTTATGGTTCTGACCTATAACCTCGTTCTGATGACAAATACGATCGAGAGCTCGATCTCGCTTTCCGCGCTGATCGAATACGATTCCGGAGATCAGGTCAATCTGCAGCGTATCGAGAATGAGATCAAAGCGGTCAACGGTGTTTCTTCCGTCACCTTCCACAGTAAGGAAGAGGAGTTTGATTTCTATGTCAATTCCAACACGGATCCGGAGCTGAAGGAATTCTACGAAGCTTACCGTGATGAGAACCCGTTCCGTGATGCATTCATCATCACGATCAATGACGGAACGATGCTGCAGGAAGTCACCAAGAACGTTGAGGCGATCAACGGTGTGCACCAGGTCTATGACGGCGGCGCCAACACCTATAAACTGGTCGATGTTCTGGAGAATATCCGTCTGTTCGGCGGTATCCTCGTCATCGCTTTAGGGGTTCTCGCCATCTATCTTGTCTATAACACGATCCACATCACCATCGATAACCGTAAGGATGAGATCTGGATCATGCGTAATGTCGGCGCGAAGAACGGCTATGTCCGTGCTCCGTTCCTGGTAGAAGGTATCATCATCGGTTTTTCCGGTTCGATCGTTCCGATCCTGATCATCGGCGGCCTTTACTATTATCTTTATAATGCTCTGCAGGGAACTCTGTTCGGAAGCTTCGCGCTCGTTCCGCCGTTCCCGTTCCTCTACTACCTGGCTGCCGTTCTGGCAGGCACAGGTGTCTTGGTCGGTTTCATCGGTTCCTACATCTCCGTCTGCAAGTATCTGAGGATCCGTCGATGAAGAGAATCAGCATTCTGCTCTGCATCCTGTTCGCTCTTTTATGTCTCTCACCCAGTGAGATCCTTTTGGCTGAAGACAACTACGAGGATTCGGATTACTGGCTGACACACTGCAGCTATGACAGTGAGTACCACGACTCCGAGGAATGCGATGCTTACCGGCAGTATCTTGAAGATAAAAAGAAAAACACCAACAGCACGATCAGCGAGCTGAAGGCAAGAAAAGAGAATATCGGCGCCGATCTCGATGAGGCGCTTGAATACGCCAAGGATTACGCCAATCTGGCGGCACAGTACGAAAGCGAGATCCAGACTCTGCGCGTTCAGATCAAGGACCTGAACGACCAGATCGATCAGCTTACCCTGGAGATTGAATCCAACCGCGCGCTCGTTGAAGCGCTGAACGAAAGAGTTCTTTCCCGTATGCGCAACGCGCAGGGAACGATGCATTTCAATCCGCAGCTCGACTTTATTCTCGGTTCCAAGAGCTTTGATGAGCTGAACCGCCGTTCCTATGGCGTTCAGGCGATCATGCAGAAGGATAAGGAAGACCGTAACGAACTTCTCGGCGTCATCAAGAAACTGGAAGAAGACGAGAAGAAACTGGAAGAATCCAAAGTTAAGCTTGATGAGGACATGCGTGTCCTGGAAGACAAACAGGCGGAACTTTACGCCTGGGAAGAATATTACCGTGCTGTCGCGCAGGAATTCCAGGCACAGTACGATGAGATCATGTCCCAGATCGAAGAGATGCAGGCAAGCTATGCTGAACTCGCAAGTATGATCAACCTGACCGGTATGGGCACATCCGCCTATCTGGCTTCCCCGGTCCCGGGAGCCGGACTCAGTGCCGGTACCTGGTATTATCCGGCCAGCTTCGGCGGCGGTGTTCACCTTGGCGCGGACTTCGCAGTCGGCAGAGGCACGAATATCTATTCTCCGGCCAACGGTGTCATCCTTGTATCCTCTGACGGATGCGGTGACGGCTGGCTGGGTAACTCCTGCTCCGGTAACGGCGGCGGTGTCGCTTACGGCGGCAACCAGATCACGATGATGGTCGCGGCGGACGGCAATGTATATGGCGTCATCATGTTCCATATGCTGTATGGTTCCCCGGCTGCGGTAGGCCCGATCGAACAGGGCCAGTATGTCGGCCGTGTCGGCAGCAGCGGCAACTCGACCGGTGCCCACTGTCATGTTGAATTATTCTATCTTGGTCCCGGTGATATCACCGATATCCAGGAAGACTATATGTACCGCTCCTATTCCCAGTCCTTTAACTGCGGATGGGGCTCCTACGCGCTCAACCGGCTTTGCGAGAACGGCGTCGGCGCGCCGTGCCGTCTGAAACCGGAAAACTACTTTGGCTGATTATGGAAGAAGAAAAGAAGATCGTCTATAAGCTCGAAAAACACGAGCTTGCAAGTGAACGAAAAGAGAGAAAGGAACGCAATCTCAGGCGTCTCCTTTTTGTTGCGATTTGTATTCTCTGTATCTGGGTCGGTTTCTCACTCGGTTACCTTTTCAACCGTGCCGGCGGCGTTGAGCCGCAGGACATCACGGCCAACCAGAAAATGGAATCGATCAAGGGCTATATGAAGTCCTTCTGGCTCTATGCCAATGATTACGAAGATCTCGACGAAACGCTTTCCGACAAGGCTTTCTACGGAATGACCAATTTCGATTATGACCCGTATACGACGTATATGAGCGCCGAGGAGCTGGATGAGTTCTCCAGCGGTATCAACCTCAATGTCGTCGGTATCGGCATCAGCTACGCCAAATACGCGGGCGTGCCGACAGTCTTGCGCGTCTTCAAGGACGCGCCGGCTGAAAAGGCAGGTATCCAGGAAGGTGACCAGCTGATCAAGGTCGACGGTGTCGATGTGATCGATAAGACCACGGATGAGATCCGGGAAATGGTCTTAGGCGAAGAAGGCACGAACGTGACCATCACGATCCGCCGTGAAGGTGAGGAGATGGATCTCGACATCACCCGTGCTGAAGTTGACGTAACTGTCTTCGCGGAAGCGATCGACGACGTGGTCGTCTTAAGCATCTACAGCTTCGGTGATCACAGCTTTGAGGAAGTGCGCCATTATCTCGACGCGTATCCGGATTATGAGAAACTGATCATCGATCTGCGTGACAACGGCGGCGGTTACCAGACCGCGGTCGAAGACATCGCGTCCCTGTTCTTAAAAGAAGGTTCTGTCGTCATGAAGCTCATCTACGGTGACGGCAGTGAGAATATCTCCAGAACTTCGGGAGATGTCTGCTATGACAACTTCAAGAAGATCATCATCCTGACAAACGGCAATACCGCCAGCGCGTCGGAAGTTCTGACACTGGCGCTCCGTGAGCAGCATCCCAACGCGACCATCATGGGAACGACGACCTACGGAAAGGGCGTCGTACAGACGACTGTTTCGATCCGTGACGGTTCGGCGCTGAAGATCACCACCAGCAAATGGCTGAGCTCCAAGGATGTCTGGATCAACGGTGAGGGCATCAAACCGGATGTCGAAGTACGTCAGGACGATGTCATCTACATGAATTACGACGAGTTCCCGGAAGGAAAGGAATTCGATGCGGATCAGGTAGACAACGTCATCCGTGTCGCGGAAGCAGGCCTGAAATATCTCGACTATGAAGTCGATCGAACAGACGGCTACTTCCCGGAATCCCTGAAGGCGACGATCGCGCAGTACCAGCAGGAACATGATCTCGAAGTCACCTCAACACTGAACGCCGAGACCTACGAAGCGATCATCTCCGGCATCGTCCGTGAATGGAACTTCAACAAAGACAAAGACTATCAGATGAACGCAGCCCTTGAGGCCATGCGTGAGCAGCCGTGATATGGCTGCTTTTTCTTTCGCCCGGCCGGCGTCAGAAGGGCTCTAAGGTCCTGCTTGATGTATAATGGTATTATGGAAAGTCTGTTTAAACTGAAAGCCGATTTCAAACCCACCGGCGACCAGCCGGAGGCGATCGCCTCTCTGGTCAAAGGGATCAACGAAGGAAAACACGAACAGGTCCTGCTCGGCGCTACCGGCACCGGTAAGACCTTTACGATCGCCAATGTCATTCAGCAGGTCAACAAACCGACACTGATCTTTTCCCATAATAAGACACTGGCAGCGCAGCTCTATTCGGAATTCAAGACGCTCTTCCCGGAGAACCGGGTCGAGTATTTCGTTTCCAATTTCGATTATTACCAGCCGGAAGCCTACGTTCCTAAAACGGATACCTACATCGAGAAGAACGCCGTTCAGAACGATGAGCTGGACATGCTGCGCATGAGCGCCTATAACTCGCTGCTCGAAAGAAGAGACACGATCGTCGTCGCTTCGGTCGCCTGCATCTACGCAAGCTCGAATCCGGAGAATTACGAGGACATGTTCTTTACGCTGAAGGCAGGGGATATCATCGACCGTCAGGAACTGCTGCGCAAGCTGATCAGCCGCCAGTATACCCGCAATGACGTGGATGATCTGCGCGGAACTTTCAAGGTGCGCGGCGATGTGATCGAGATCGTGCCCGGCTATACTGACCGTTTTATCCTGCGTATCGAGCTCTTTGATAACGAGGTGGAGCGGATCTGCGAAGTCGATCCGGTCACCAAGGATGTGCTCAACGCCTATCTTGTCTATATCATCACCCCGGCCAGCGGTTATGCCCGTGATCATAATGACATGCTGATCGCCTGCGAAGGCATCGAGCGTGAACTGGAGGAACGCCTGGAATTCTTCAAGAAGGAAGGCAAACCTCTGGAAGCGGAGCGTCTGGAACAGCGCTGCCGCTACGATGTGGAAGCACTGCGTGAATTCGGCATGTGCCCTGGTATCGAAAACTATTCCATGCATATCGACCACCGTGTCCCGGGACAGCGTCCCTATAACCTGTTTGACTATTTCCCGGAAGACATGCTGCTGGTCGTGGATGAATCGCATGTATCGCTGCCGCAGATCCGCGGTATGTATAACGGCGACCGCGCCCGTAAGCAGGTCCTGGTCGACTACGGTTTCCGTCTGCCTTCGGCGCTGGAGAACCGGCCGATGCGTTTTGACGAATTCGAGGGGATCAAGGGACAGCGCATCTACATGAGCGCTACCCCCGGTGATTACGAGATGGAGCAGGTCCATAACGAAGTCATCGAACAGATCATCCGTCCGACCGGTCTGGTCGATCCGCAGATCGAAGTCCGTCCGACGATGGGACAGATCGACGATCTGTTAACGGAGATCAAGGCGAATATCGCGAAAAACGAAAGAACGATGATCACGACGCTGACGGTAAAGATGGCCGAGGATCTGACCGATTTCCTTAAGAAACAGGATCTCAATGTCGCCTATCTGCACCATGAGACCAAGACCCTGGAGCGCAGCCAGATCATCGTCGATCTGCGTAAAGGCGTCTACGATGTGCTCGTCGGCATCAACCTGCTGCGTGAAGGTCTGGATATTCCGGAAGTCTCGCTGATCGCGATCCTGGACGCGGATAAGGAAGGTTTCCTGCGTTCCGAGCGTTCCCTGATCCAGACGATCGGCCGTGCCGCGCGAAACGCGCACGGACGGGTCATCATGTACGGTGACAGCATTACCGACTCGATGCGTAAGGCGATCGATGAGACCGACCGCCGCCGCCGCATCCAGGAAGACTACAATAAAAAACACGGCATCGTTCCCAAGACGATCTTCAAGGAGATCGGGGAAGCGGTCCACGGCAAGGAGACCAAGGCTGAGACGAGCCGTTACCTGAAGAAGAAAGTGAAGACGAAGAAGGATACCGAAAGCCTGATCGCTTCGCTGGAGAAAGAAATGAAGCAGGCCGCCAAATCGCTCGACTTCGAGAAAGCGGCGGAACTGCGCGATATCATCTTTGAGCTGAAAGCGGAGATCAGCTGATAGGGGGAGAACAATGGAATATACGATCAAAGAGAACGCCATCAAACTCGGCGAAAACGGGGAAACGCTGGCGGAGCTGGATTTCACCGTTGACGGGGATGTCTACAATATCACCCGTGTCTTTGTGAGCGATGAACTGCGGGGTCAGGGCGTCGGCTCCCTTCTTATGCGCAGGATGATCGAGGAAGTCGAGAAGCGCGACGGAAAGCTCGCCGCGACCTGTCCTTACGCGATCCGCTGGCTCGAGGAACATAAGGATAACGAGATCCGTGAATACCGTTTCCGCAAACAGCCGGATCTTTACAAGCCGGAGATCATCCGCGGCATCCAGTACAAGCGCATCCTTTCGGGAAAGCGTCTGCATTTTGATTTCGTCTGCCCGAAACAGTATTACGGGGAGCACTTTGAGCGTTTCCCGCTGATCCTTTATACAAAAGGCTCCGGCTGGCATCTGCAGAACCGCAACGACATCCCGCTTCTGGTATCAAGATATGTCCAGCTCGGTTTCTGTGTTGCCATCGTGGAATACAGTTCCATTGAAGACGGCGCGACCTTCCCGGATCAGATCATCGACGCCAATGACTGTCTGCGCTATCTTTTCAAGCACAGGGATAAATTCCCCTTTGATGAGGATTTCCTGATCGCCGCCGGTGATTCGAGCGGTGCCCATACCGCGATCATGCAGGCACTGACAGCCGGTGATCCGGCCTACGGTTCCTGGGAAGGCGTCAGCTTTAAAGCCGTCATCGACTATTACGCGCCGGTCGATCTGACCAAGATGCTGAAGGATGAGACGATCGGTGATTTCAATCCTTTCCAGACGACCAAGGTCTTCCTTTCCGGTTTTGATGCCGGCAAGGTCTACGAACATGTGCCGATGCATCATCTCGGCGACAATGTCCCGCCGTTCCTGGTATTGCATGGCACCGAAGATGAGATGGTCCCCTATGAACAGAGCGAGATCCTCGTCCGTGAGCTGAAAAAGCGCGGTGTGCGCACGACTTTCATTACGGTGGAAGGCGCCGGCCACGCGGATCCTGCTTTCTGGCAGGACGATGTGTTCGCGACCGTCCGTGAATTCCTGTTATCGCTTAAATGAGACTGACGGACGATAAGATCCGGGAACCTTTCTTTGAATATCTGGAGGAACAGTTCGACGGCATCCGCATTCTTGAGGAGAAACGGATCGGCCGCTCCCGGGCGGATATCCTGCTCGTAAAAGGGGAGGAGCTGATCGGTATCGAGATCAAGAGTGACCACGATACATATACACGGCTGAAGGATCAGGTGCGTGACTACGACCGCTATTACGACCGGAATTACGTCCTGATCGGCAAAAGCCACGAGAAGCACGTTGCCGAGCATATTCCCGCTTACTGGGGCATCCTGGTCGCGGAGGAGAATGAGGGCGTCTTCCGCTTTACGCTGCTGCGCGAGGCGGAAAAGAATCCGAAAGTCAAAATGGAGAAAAAGATCACCCTGCTCTGGCGCCGGGAACTGGCGCATATCCAGGAGATCCATAAACTGCCCGCCTACAAGCAGCAAAGCAAAGAATTCGTCCAGCAGAAGCTGCTTGCCAAAATGGATCCGGAGACCCTGCAGAAAGCGCTCTGCAGCGAGCTGATGGAGAGAGACTATACAACGATCGCCGAGGAGATCAACGAATACCGCAAGGCGCACAATAAGAAACCGCGCAGGAAGAAGAAAAAGCTCTTCTTCCGCTAGGATGGAGTAAGACATATGGAAATGGAAAAAGTACTGCAGGAAATGCGTAAAGCCGTTTACGGCAAGGATAAGATCCTGAGGGAGATCATGATGGCGATCTGCGCCGGCGGCCATGTGGTCATGGAAGACAAGCCGGGTGTCGGCAAGACGACGATCGCCAAGACGATCGCGAAAGTCACCGGTCTTTCCAGCAAGCGTATCCAGTTCACCAGCGATGTCATGCCGTCGGACGTGACCGGATACATGACCTACAATAAGACCCGCAACGTCGAGGAATTCGTTCCCGGACCGATCTTCAATACCAATATCCTTTTGGTCGACGAGATCAACCGCGCCAGCGCCAAATGTCAGGCGGCGCTTCTGGAAGTCATGCAGGAAAAACAGGCGACCGTCAATGCCGTGACCCGTCAGGTCGAGGATCCTTTTATCGTTCTGGCAACAATGAACCCCTATATCTCGCCGATCTACGGCGTGAACGTGCTGCCGCAGTCCGAGCTTGACCGTTTCATGCTGGCGCTGAGTGTCGGCTATCCCGAAGAGGCCGATGAGATCGCGCTGCTGCGTTCCCGTGACCGCAGGGATCCGCTTGAAGAGATCACCCAGGTAACGAATAAAGAGGAGATCCTGCAGGCGCGTGAAGAGATCAACGAGGTCTATGTGGATAACGTGATCTACAACTATGTGCTCGCGCTCACCAAACAGACAAGAAATAACCCGGATATCGAGATCGGCATCTCGCCCCGCGGTGAGCTGGTCATGCTGAAAATGGCGAAGGCCAATGCCTATTTCAAGGGACGCAATTATGTGGTCCCGGAGGATGTCGCCGACATCTTCATCGACTGCTCGATCCACCGTATCAGTATGGTGTCCCAGGAGCTCACGATCATTTCCGAGGCGCGCAAGCGTCTGCTGAAGGAGATCCTGAAAAAGATCCCGCAGCCGTCGATCCTGCGAAAGGGCGGCAGATGATCTTTCTTCTGCTGTTTTTACTGTTCGTTCTGAAATTCCACGAAGCCCACGGGTATCTGGATTACCTGATCGGCGTGGTGTTTTTGCTGTTGCTTCTTTCAGCAGCGGTGACTTTATATACAGCCCTGCGTCTGAACGCTTCACTGACCGTGAAAGACGGACGCTATCACGAAGGAGAGGACATCAGCCTGCTGTTTACGGTCGATGCTCCCTTTTTCCATTCCCAGCTGCTTCCGGAGATCCATGTCCTGAACCTCAACGATAAGTCGGAGAAGACCGTTCCAAAAACACTGGTCCGCGACAACGAGGCGGAGATCATGGTGAATGGACTTTCTGCCGGTCTCAACCGCATCAGCATCCGCAAGGTCCGCATCTACGGGATCTTCGGCACACTGTATTTTCCGCTGCGCTATCCTCTGCAGTGCGAGATCAGCGTATATCCGTCTGCCTGCACCCTCAATCCCGGAAATCTGCGTCAGCGCAGTGTCGTCAGTGAAGGCGCTGTGATGATGGAGAAGGGCGACGATTACCACGAACTGTATGAGATCCGTCCCTTTGAAGAGGGCGACGATCTGCGTCATCTGCACCGTTCGCTCAGCGCCCGTTACGGCGACTATATCATCAAAGTCGGCAGCGGCCAGCGCCATATGTTGTTCACCTTTATGCTGAAGGATGAAAAAGACTTCACGAAGATGAAGCAGGAGCTCGGCCAGCTCTACAGTCTCAGCCAGCAGGTCATCGGTAAAAACAGTGACGGTTTTCTTCTAACTTACCGCGGACAGGATCGTCAGGTCTACGCCTGGACGCAGTTCTACGATTTTATCGACGGAGTGTATCAGCGTTATGTTTAAGGAACGTCCGCTTGAAACCATCCTGAATCTTCTCTTGCTGGTCCTTGACTTTCTGATCCTGGATCATTTTACACAGGAGTCCGTAAACCTTTTGCCGACACTGCTGCTTTTCGTTTACGCACTGCTGCGCGAAATGCTCCTGCTGTATGTAAGGAATAACGATCCGGACAACGCCCGCAGGTCGAGAATTCTAGCCGTCTGTGCGGATGTGCTTCTCACGATCATCCTTTTCCATAAGGTGACCTTCCCGGTCCTGCGTTTACTGCTGCGCGGACAGAACAGTCAGATCGGTACTTTCTTTTTCTATTTCGATCCGGCGGAACTCCGTCCGGCGATCAGTTCCCTGTTCAAGCTTATCTTAAGCATCTTCTTCATCTCGCGCTTTGCGAAGGACAGCCGGATGCTGTGGCTGGACCTGCTGTCAATAGCCTGTTTCCTGCTGGCCGAGCTCAGCCGAAGATATTCCGCCAATCTGCAGAACGCTCTTTTACTGACTCTTCTGTTCAGGTACATCTGGCTGCGTTTCAGCCGTAAGAAAAAGACCAACGGTCTGAAACTTCTGGCTTTTGTCCTGATCGCGGCTGTTCTGGCAACGACCCTGCAGCCGGCGATCGCCCGGATCAAGCGTCCTTTTATGAACGGAGAGGATGACAACGTTTTCTCGATCTTTGACTCCCGCCGCACCCGCTATGATTTTGACGAGAATTCGGGGACGCCGGTCGGCATCATTGATTATCTTCTGGGCAGCCAGCTGAATATGCATACCTCTTCCGAAATGGAGGAAGAAATCGTTTTCCGGATCAGGACGACCGTTCCTGTCCCGCGGATCCGTGCTTTCAGCTGCGCGGATTATGATATGGAGAACGCCGAATTCAAACTGGAAGACGAATACGGCAATGAGAGCGGCTGGAACTACTTCCGTAATGCCGTTCACGGGTTCGAAGAGATCTCCCATAATACCTATCGTCAGAAAATGGATATCACCGATTATACAGATTCAGAGCTTCTCTTCTATCCGGACAACGCCTTTTCCATCTACAACGACAGCGTCGGCGCCTATAAAGACCGTTATCTGTATTATGCATTTGAAGACAGCGAACCGAATTACACCTTTTATTTCAATCCGGACCGCTCCTATGCCTATTACGATACTCCCTATCTGGAATATGTAGATATGACTTACAAACGTGTTCCTGAAGCGATGAAGCAACAGCTGCAGTCCTTCCTCAATACCGCCGGTATCGCAAAGACGGAAGATCCGCTGCAGGACATCTATGCTCTGCATGCGTATCTGAATGAGAATTTCCGCTACACGGATTCCTTTACCGAGACTCCGGACGGAGACCCGGTCCTGTATTTCCTGAACACTTCAAAAGAAGGAGACAGCCGTCTTTTCGCAGCTGCCGAGACACTGCTGCTGCGTATGCTCGATGTGCCTGCCAGGTACAGCTTCATGTATCACGTCCACCATTATATCGACGGGACCGCTTTTGTCCTTTACCGCGATGAATATGCGTACTGTGAAGTCTTTGCCGACAATCAGTGGCAGACCGTGGAAGAATATCTGCAGGCAGAAGGTTATCCGCTTGTCCACTTCGGCCCGTTGCCGGAGATGATCGTGGAAGGGACGGAAAAAGCGGAGAACGATACACCGGAACAGATCGAGGCGCCCGGTCCGCACGAGGACGACGGCGAGCGCGCAGTCGCCCGGACAGCCCGTTCGGAAGAAAACCGTCTGGTCCTGCGTTTTACTTCGGATGTATACCTCAAATATCTGCGTGCTTTCTCCTCCGGCAGCTATGATCTTGAAAAGCACAGCTTCCTTTACGAGGAAGATGTCAGTGAAGCTCTCGCGAAAGCCGGAATCAGCGACCTCGACGCTTTGCTGGAGAAAACTCTCCTGCAGCCGGCCGCAAAAGAGAAACATAAGATCGAAGTGCAGAATGTCGATGCCGGAAAATGGGTCTATGCGCCTTACGGTGTCTTTGAAGACAGCGCGCTTTCACTGTATAAGGACCAGAATTACCTGCTCAAGGACGAGGAACAGTATGTCTCTTATACCTTGTACTACGACGATGGCGACATCCGCTTCCCGGAGGAATATGAGACATATGTCTATGATCATTATCTTGAACTGGATCCGGCTCTGAAGGAGGAACTGATCGACTTCCTTCTCTCCCATAACATCGATCCTTCGGAAAAAGACAAGAACGGGATCATCACGAAACTGCGCGCGCTGTTCCGTGATGAATACGTCTACCGCGCGGACATTCTGAATATCCCGAACGATAAGGACCCCATCCTGTATTTCCTCGAGGAATCCAAGGAAGGCTACTGTCAGCATTTTGCCGGAGCCATGACTCTGCTGTTACGCACCTGCGATATTCCGGCAAGATATGTCACCGGCTATGCAGGCTCGTTCAAAGCCGGTCAGATCAACGATGTCGGCTCCAGACAGGCGCATAACTGGGTCGAGATCTATACCCGTGAAGGCTGGAAGATGATGGAGGCGAGCCTCGGAGATAACCTCAGCGGTGATCTCGAGATCCCTGAGATCGTTCAGACAGGCAGTTATGATATCCCGCAGCGGCCGACACTCAGCGGATACGCTCTTCCTTTGGGCATTGGCGTCGCAGTCATTCTGCTGCTCGCAGTCTTTTGGAAGAAGATCGCTGCGATCTTCGAAAAGCTGCAGCCGACTCTCCTGCAGAAGATCAATGCTTCCTATCTTTTGCTCAAACGGCACCATTTCGTTAACGAAGAGGTGAACGAGCGCATGATGCGGATCCGCTATTCGGCAGACAAGGAGACCAGAGAAGACCTGGAAGTGCTGCAGCAGCGGAAAGAGCAGCTGCGCCGTCTGTATCGTCTGAATAACTATTATTTCGGTCTGCTTGGAGAACTCCTGGATGAAGCGGCCGATACAGTCAGGATCGTATTCGGAAATCTGATCGCGCTGTTCCGGAAGTAAGCCGCAAGAAAAACAGCTCCTGTAACAGGAGGTGAATTTCATGCTGGCGATAATTTTCCATGTCTTTGTTACTATGATCCTTCCGTTCAAACTGGTCGGGAAATTCCTGAAATGGCTGTTTCGAAAATGAGAGACAGCCATTTTCTTTTACCGACTGATAGGACAAGTGGTAGAATACGAATGTAGTTAGTTAATACTAACAAAATCTGAAACGATGAAAGGCGGATGGAGAGGATCATTATGACAAGAAAATTAGGAGTCGTGGAAGATACTTTGTATGTTCCCATGCTTGGCAGGATCTATGCCAGTGAGAACTGCAGGGATATTCTGTACGATAAAAAGGCACTCGAACTGAAAAACAAACTGCCGGGAGGGCTGATCGAAAAGGATACGCAGACGCAGTATACCTATCTGGCGTCCGCTTCCCGTTCAGCGAATATGGACCGTTATATAAAGGACTTTATCCGGCGGAAACCGGAAGGGATCGTCGTTCAGCTGGGGTGCGGCCTGGAGACGACGTATTACCGCTGCGATAACGGTCATACAAAATGGTACGCTATCGATCTGCCCCATGTGATCGAATACCGCAGGGAACTGTTGAGCGAAGCGGGAAGGGAGGAATATATCCCCGGTGACGCTTTTCAGAAGGACTGGATCGAACAGATCCGCAGCGAACATCCTGATGCGCCTCTTCTTGTTACTGCCAGCGGCCTGTTCTATTATTTTGAGGAAGAAAAGGTACTGTCTCTGCTCAGGATGCTGCAGGGGTATGGCGAGATCGAGGTCCTTTTTGATACCGTCAATAAAAGCGGCATGACAATGATGAAAAAGAAACATATGAAGACAGTCGGCCACCAGGACGCGCAGATGTATTTCTACGTTGATTCTGCGAAAGAACTGGCCGCTAAGATCGGCGGCAATGCAAAAGTGCTGGCCGAAGAGCCGTTCTACCGTTCTGTTCCGAAAAAAGGACTGAAGTTTGCGACGAAAGTAAGTATGATCGTTTCCGACTGGTTTTCCATGGTGAAGATGATCCATCTTTCTCTGGCGAAGTAAAGACCGCTGGAAAAGATACAGAAGAAAATGCAGATCGCCGGAATGTCCGGCGGTCTATTTGTTTTTAAGGTCATTCCGCTTGGGGCAAATCGTTTATCAAATATGGTTATGATTTTGCCCTGTGATAAAATAGATATATGCCATTATCTATTTGCCGAAATGATATCTTAAAGATCAAAGCTGACGCGATCGTCAACCCGACAGACCGTTATCTTTCCGGTTCCGGAGGAACGGATCTGCAGATCCACCTTGCAGCCGGAGAAGAGCTGGATGAGGAGTGTTACAGACACGGAGAGATCAATACAGGCGAAGTATTCGTTACCGGTTCGTATAATTGTCAGAACTGTGACTGGATCATTCATGCCTGCGGCCCGGTCTTTGATGAGGAAGATGAGCAGCGCGACGAACAGCTTCGCAACTGCTACCGCAACGCTTTAAACGCGGCTGCGGAAAGAAAACTGAAATCGATCGCTTTTCCGCTGATCTCAAGCGGTTCCTTTGCCTATCCGAAAGGAAAGGCGTTGAGGATCGCGACCGATACGATCACTTCTTTCCTGCTTGAACAGGAGATGCAGGTCTATCTTCTTGTCTATGACAAGGAGGCTTTTGATACAGCTTCCAAGCTTTTTGTCGAGATCCATAATTATCTCGATGACCAGCTGGGAACTTTTGCGGAAACCGCCAGTTATTCGGGCAATCGCAGAAAAAGACGTACGGAGCTGATTTCGAACTTCCGCGAGGACATCCTGGACATGCAGGTCTTGGGAAGCGTTCTTCCGCAGGCAAAGGAGGATTCCTATTCCTTTGAGCCGGACGAATCTTTCAGTGAATGTCTGATCCGGCTGATCGATGAGAAGGGAATGACCGATCCCGAGGTCTATAAACGGGCAAATATCGACCGCAAATTATTCAATCACATCAAGAATACGAAACTGTACCGTCCGAAAAAGGAGACGGCCGTCGCTCTGGCGATCGGCATGAAGCTGAGCCTTGAGGAGACGAACGATCTTCTGGAAAAGGCTGGTTTCGTCCTCAGCAGAAGCAGCCGTTTCGATCTGATCATCCGCTACTGCCTGACGAAGAAGGAGTACAATATCTTCCGCATCAACGAGATCTTATTCGAACAGGATCAGAAAACGCTCGGCTGTTAAATGTCGTTTTCCAAACGACCTTTGAACATCTTACCTCCTGTATCCTAAGCATGTAACCGAAAGGTGGCAGGAGGGAAAAAGATGAACAAAGAACTTACCGAATTAGTATTTATCCTCGACCGCAGCGGATCGATGCACGGTCTTGAAAAAGACACGATCGGCGGTTTCAATTCCATGATCGAAAAACAGCGCAAAGAAGAGGGAGACTGCCTTGTCTCGACTGTTCTCTTCAACCACCGCAGCGACGTTCTTTATGACCGGGTATCCCTGAAGGAGATCCGGGAGATGGAAGAGAAGGATTACACTCCTTCCGGCTGCACCGCGCTGATCGACGCGCTCGGAAGCGCGATCAGACATATCCGCAATGTGCATAAGTATATCCGCGAAGAGGATGTGCCGGCACATACGATCTTCGTGATCACGACCGATGGTCTTGAAAACGCCTCGCACCGCTATTCCTCCGACCAGGTAAAAAGAATGGTCTCCGAACAGAAGGAAAAGGGATGGGAATTCCTGTTCCTGGGAGCGAATATCGATGCGGTCGAAACCGCGAAGATGTACGGTATCGATGAAGACCGTTCCGTCAAATTCGTAAACGACTCCGTCGGCCACATGAAAAATTTCTCGGTGCTGTCGGAAGCCATCACCCGCTTCCGCGGATCAGGAACGATCGAGCCTGACTGGTCGGAAGAGATCCAAGAAGACTACAAAAAGCGCGGCTGACAAGAGTTCAGCCGCTCTTGCAAAATCTGTTGAATAAAACTGAAAACATCTGTACCGGACTAGAGGTCTGGCCGGGGAGAGGAGGGCCTGAAGCAATGAAAATTTATCATTTAGCGGATCTGCATCTCGGAAAATCGATCTACGGTATTTCGATGATCGAAGACCAGAAATACTGGATAGAGCAGTTTATTGCATACTGCGTAAAAGAACGTCCGGACGCGGTGCTGATCGCCGGTGATGTTTACGACCGTTCCTCTCCGGGTGGAGACGCGGTCGAACTGCTTGACTTTATGCTGACGGAACTGGCGGAGATGGATATCCCGACATTCCTGATCGCCGGCAACCACGACAGCGGCCAGCGTCTTTCTTTCGGAAAGACCATGCTGGCGAAACAGAATATCCATATTTCCGGTACCGCTAAAAAGGAACTGGATCATATCCCTTTTGATGATCCGGACGGATACGGCCCTCTGAATATCTGGATGCTGCCGTATACCTATCCGGAGCAGATATCAGGATTTTTAGAAAGAGAAGATCTGCGCACCTATGATCAGGCTCTGCGTGAGCTGATCGCGCTGCAGAATATTGATACAACGCAAAGAAATGTGATCCTTTCTCACCAGAATGTGACTGTCAACGGCAAGGAAGTCGAAAGAGGCGGCTCGGAATCGATGGTCGGCGGTGTCGGCCAGATCGATTACAGCGCCTATGATCCTTTTGACTACGTTGCTTTGGGACACATCCATTCGGGGTATTCGGTCGGCCGTCCGGAAGTCCGCTATGCCGGCACGCCGCTTTGTTACCACATGACCGAGACCAGACAGAAAGACAAAGGTTTCCTGAAAGTAACACTTGCCGGAAAGGGAGAAGCCGTCACGATCGAGAATGTTGCAATCACACCGCTGCATAAAATGCATTATCTGACCGGCACGAAGGAAGAGATCTATGATCTCTTGCAGAATGACAGTGGTAAAAACGAATATATCGGGATCACGATCACGGACCAGCGTGTCACGCCGGAGATTTCCACATACTTAAGACAGCTCGTTACCGGCAGGGGAAGCCTGCTGATGGAACTGTTGTCCTCCTATTCTTCTTTCGCGGGGAACGTTGTTTCGGCGGAAGCGGAAGCGGTGGAAACAAAGTCTTTCGAGGATCTCTTTGCGGATCTTTACCGGGAACAGCGGGGCGACACACCACCGACGGATAACGAGTACGAGATGATGAAATATGTCGGAGAACTGGTGCGCAACCAGGACGCGCATCTGCCTCTCGAAAGGAAAGATGTGGATAAGATCGTCCTCAAGGCGAAAAAGATCGGAGGTGACGGAGAATGAAACCTCTAAAACTGAAGATGACGGCCTTCGGCTCCTACGCCGAAGAAGCGGTCGTGGATTTTGAGAAATTCAAAAGTGGATTATTCCTGATCACCGGCGATACCGGCGCGGGAAAAACAACGATCTTTGACGCGATCGTCTTTGCCTTATACGGAACTTCCAGCGGTTCAGAACGAACGATGGAAATGATGCACTGCGACTTCGTTAGCAAGGATGTCGATACGAGCGTTGAGCTCGATTTTGAGCAGAACGGCAAGAAGTATAACGTAAAAAGAACGCTTCACTTCGCTAAAAAACGCGGAAAAGAAGATGAGTACGGCAGCTCTACGGTAAACGCCGTACTGACAGAACCGGGAAACAAGACGGTAACAGTCTCCAGTAAAGTAACGGACCGGATCACTGAGATCATCGGTCTCAATAAAGACCAGTTCCGGCAGATCGTCATGCTGGCACAGGGTGAATTCAAGAAATTCCTGAAATCGGACAGTGATGAGAAAAGCGTTATCCTGGGGAAACTTTTTGATAACTCTTCTTATCTGCGCTATCAGGAACTGTTCAAAGAAGCGGCGGATAAGCTTTACGGAGAACGTAAGGAACACCTTGCTGCTGTGCAGGTGCAGATGGAGCAGGTCTTCCAGAAACCGGAAGGCTACGAAGAGGAAAGCTGGCTGCCGGGAAATCCACAGCTGCTGGATCATCTGGAACAACTCATAAAAGACGAAACAGCCAAGACCGAAAATCTGAACAAAGCTGTTAGAAAGAAAAACGATGTACTTGGTCTCTTAAACGCAGAACGTGGTAAAGCGGCAAACCAGAATGAACAACTGAAAACGCTGGAGGAAAGCCGTGTAAAACTTACGGAACTCGAACAGCAGGAAGAACGGTACGAGAAGCGGCAGGAACGACTGAATACAACCGAGATCGTTTATCATAAAGTGTTCCCTAAAAGAGACAGCAGGGATGATGCGGTAACCGCTTTGGAAGATCTGAAGAAGAGTATCGAAGGTCTGGAAAGGGATCTGACCGAAAAGAAAAACGCGAAGCAAGTTGCAAACCTCGCGGTTGAGAAAGATGTTTTGACACAGAACCAGCTGGATGAAACTGTTGAGAAGATTACTGTACTGAATGGCATGCTTCCGAAATATGCTGAACTGGAAGTCAAAGCCGGAGAGATTCGCGACAGGGAGAAAAAACTGTCCGAGGATTCAGAAAAGCTTCAAAAAACAGACAGTCAGCTGAAAGAACTGAACCAATATCTGCAAAACGCGGAAAAGGAATCTGAAACGCTGAAAAATGCAGGCGAAAGCAAGGCACTAAAAGAAACAGAATTGCAGCATCTGCAGGAGATCCAGAATGAGCTGACGGGAAAGAATGGAATCCGAGAACGGGTGAACAACGTTGAAAAACTTGCCGGTGAACTGATAGTGAAAAACGAAGCGAAAAAAACAGCCGAAAAAGAACTCGGTCTGGTGCTGGATGCTTACAACACAAAATACAAGTTATTCCTCGCTGGTCAGTCCGGACTTCTTGCCGACCAGCTGCGAAAGGATCTTGAAACAAACGGCGAAGCAGAATGTCCGGTCTGCCGTACTCGGTTTAAACACGGTCAGGATGTTCATTTCGCACACCTTGAAGATGGAATTCCGATACAGGAAGAAGTCGACCTGGCCAAAGAAAAATACGAACAAAAAGAGCGAGCGAATCAGAAGATCCGCCAGGAAATCGAAAATCTGAAAACACAGATCAAACTGGGACAGGAAGAAGCGTTGACGGTCGCCCGGAAACTCTATCCGGATTGTTCAGACTGGGAGACTCTTTCGGGAGAAGGCTATCTCGAACAAAAAGAATGCAAGTTAGAAGGACAGTTGCAGGAAACAGAAACCGCGCTGACAAAAGCCAGAAAAGATGCCGAACGTTTTGAGGAACTTCGGAGAGAAATCCAAAACGGCAAAGAAAGACAGCTGAAACTGACCGGAGATCAGAAGACTCTTTCGACCGGCATCGAAAAAGAAACAAATGAGTGTAAGACCTGGAAAGAAGACTATACGAAACAGCTTTCTCTGCTTCCTTATCCGGATCTTAAAGAAGCGCAAAAAGCCATTACTGAACTGGAAACCAAAAAGACATCTTTGTCCGAACAGATCAAAACAAATCTCGAGAACAAAGAGCATGCGGAAAAACAGTTCAGTACTGTGGAAGGTTCTTTGAGTACCGAAAAGGGAAGGCTTCCTAAAACTAAGAACACAGCCGCCGAAGCAGAAAACGCCCTGTCATCTGTACTGAACGAATACGGCTATGACTCACTGAGTCAGGCAGAAGCGGTACTGGAAGGTATAGAAGATCCGGAAATTTGGCTGAATACCGAAAAGAAAGCGATCCAGGAATTCAAAGTCGCTTTGGAGACAGCGAGAAACCGCGTTAAAGAACAAGAAGAACAGACAAAAGGCTTTAAAAAGACCGATCTGAGTAGTCTGGATGAGGCGGTTGCTGAAGCTAATGAACAACTGGACAAAGCTATTCAGGAACGTGATGCGCGCAGTAATCTGCTGAAGAATCATCGGAGAGTCCTTGAAGCCGTGAAAGAGAAAAAAGCAGATCTGGCGGAAAGCGATGAAGCCTACAACATGCTCAGCCGTTTATCTGAACTGGCGGTCGGTTCAAACAGTGAAGGCGGTAAACTCTCTTTTGATCGTTACGTCATGGGAGCTACTTTCCGGGAAGTGATCGAAAAGGCGAATATCCGTCTGGAGATCATGTCCGGCGGACAGTATCAGCTGGTTCACCAGGCAGAGGCATACCGTAAGAACGCGAAGGCCGGTCTGGACATCGAAGTACTCGACAGAAACACCGGGATCCAGCGTTCTTCCGGGTCTTTGTCCGGAGGGGAATCGTTCATCGTTTCCCTGGCTCTCGCGCTTGGACTCTCGGACGTCGTACAGAGTTATGCCGGCGGCCAGTCGCTTGATACACTGTTCATCGATGAAGGCTTCGGAACACTGGATGATGATGTACTGGATAAAGCGGTACAGGTGCTGAACAGTCTGTCAGATGACAACCAGCATCTGGTCGGAATCATCTCCCATGTCAACCGTCTGGAAGAGAGTATCGTTCAGAAGATCGTCGTCAAAAACGGGCAAAAGGGCAGCTCGCTTCATCTGGAAGGCATCGAAAACTTCTGAAATACAAACACTTCAAACAACACAAAAGGATGGGATTGACCCATCCTTTTGTCTGTTTCAGGAGAAACAGTGCTTGATGTTATTTCGCAAAGATCTTCTTGGAGTACAGATTGTCGTATTTCTTCAGCATCTGCTTAAGGCTGTAATGTTCAAGAATGTCTTTGTGTGCCTGTTCCGTGATCTCTTTGGTCGACTCATCGTTGTAGTGGTTGATGGCATTGACGAAAGCGGCAGCGCTGTCGCAGATATAACCGTTTTCGCCGTTGTTGATGACGTCACGGCTGCCAACAACGTTGGAAACGACACAGAGCTTTTTCTGATACATCGCTTCAAGCAGGGCGATCGGAAGACCTTCCCAGAGAGAAGTCAGAAGGAAAACGTCGCATTCCGCCATTTTCTGCAGCGCTTTGTCGTGCTCCAGCCAGCCGGTAAACTCGATGTTCGGAGCTGTCAGTTTCCATTTGTATTCACCGTCACCGATCCAGATAAAACGGGTCTCAGGCATCGCTCTGGCGATCTCATTGAAAAGATCCGGGTTCTTCTGGCCGTTGATCAGACCGGTCGTGAAGACGCGGAGCTCGTGTTCCTCCTGCGGGATGTCCTCGATCAGTCTGTCGATCTCGGCAGTATCGATGCCGTTATTGACGTAAGTGGCATTTTCGGTAAAGCCGAGAGTCTCTGCGAATTCGCCCTTGGAACAGGCGACCGTCATACAGTTCGGTGTATTGGCAAGTGACTGCTCGGTGTAGCGGAATACGCTTCGGGTCAGACGGTTTCGGTCTTCCGCCAAATAGCGGTAACCATGCGGGGTATAGAACACAGGCACGTCAAAACCTTCAAAAGCTCTCCGCCCGAGTCTGCCGGCATGGAAACCGTGCAGATGGACCAGGTCCGGTTTTTCCTGCTCAAAAAGGGAACGCAGTTCGTTGCGTGTCGTGCTGTCCGAGATCGGATTATGGGTGGGGTCATAGGTGCCGATACGGATCAGATGAACATTCTTGTCGAAACGCGCACGGACGTTTGTAGGAGTGTTGCCATTGGCGACATAGGCAACAGTCATGTCGTAGGTATCGACCAACCCTGCGGTCAGGTATTGCAGGAAAGTAAAAATACCTCCGTTGAAATTTACCACGACATGCATGATCTTTGGCTTCTGATTATTCATTGTTTTTTTTTAACCCCTTTGTTACTTTTATTGTAACAAATGTCCGGAAAGTTAACATATTTTTTGAAGTAAGCGCTTACTTATGAAGAAAATCACAAACACAGGTTTAAATCGTGCTACAATAACCTTGATAGGGTGCAATCACCAATAATATGAAAGAGGGGATAATCATATGGAATACTGGGCTGCTGTGCTGTTTCTGGCAGTTATCGTAATCATCTATGTTTTTGTATGCTTTGGCCGCATCAGAAGGCTGGATGAAGGCACAGACGAAATGAAAGAGTTGTCCGGTCTGATCCGTGACGGCGCCAACACTTTTATGCGTACGGAATTCCGTTCGATCGGTGCGGTCGTCGTCGTTCTGGCATTGGTCTTCACACTTTTTGTCGAAAAAACAAGCGGTCTGACTCTGCTGCTGGGGGCAGTCATGAGTTCGATCGTCTGCATCCTGGGCATGAAGAGCGCGACTTACGCAAATGTCCGTACCGCCAATGTTGCGAGAAATACTCTGTCCGTTGGCGAGACGGTAAAGGTCGCTCTGCTTGGCGGCTCGATCAGCGGACTGGCCGTTCAGGCTTTCGGTCTTCTTGGTCTGACCGGTATCCTGCTCTGTTTCGGAGATATCCAGGCGGATGCGACAAGTCACGGATTACTCGCATCACTGCCCTGCAATCCGTATATCACACGTATCACAACCTATTCATTGGGCTGCTCGGTCGTCGCGATGTTCAACCGTGTCGCGGGCGGTAACTATACCAAGGCGGCGGATATTTCCGCAGATATCTTAGGCAAGATCCGCCACGACCTTCCGGAAGATGACTCCCGCGTTCCGAACACGATCGCCGACTTCATCGGTGATAATGTCAACGATATCGCCGGAAACTGTTCAGACCTTCTGGAGAGCTTTGTCGCTACGATCTCAGCTTCTTTAATGATCGCTATAACGCTCTATGTTACCGGTGGTGAACAGGTCTCGGCATCGGCATTTGAAGCAACACTGCTGTTCCCGATCCTGCTTGCAGGAGTCGGTCTTCTGGCCTGCTTCCTGAGCCTTGTCCTGGCTTCTCTGCGTAAGAGAATGTCAGATAACCCAAGCAAGGAACTGAATATCATGACCTGGATCGCTGCCGCGCTGACTCTGCTTATGGGTCTTGCGATCTGCTATTTCCTGTTCCATGACAAGCAGATGTATGACAGCTTCCGCCTTGACTGGATCTCACCATGGTGTTCGGTCGTCTTCGGTATCCTGAGCGGCATCCTGATTGGATCGATCACCGAATATTACACAAGTACAGAGTTCAAACCGACACAGGAACTGGCAAAGATCGCTCACGAGGGCGAAGCCTTCGTTATCACCAAGGGTGACGCGATCGGTTCCCGCAGCTGTCTTCTGCCGATCCTTCTGATCGGTATTTCGCTCTTTGTTTCCGGCCGGATCTGCGGCACCTATGGTATTGCCTTATCGGCTTTAGGTATGCTGTCGTTCGTCGCTGCAACTGTATCGATCGACGCATTCGGTCCGATCGCGGACAATGCGGGCGGTATCGCGGAATCCTGTCATCTGGATCAGAACGTCCGTCTGATCACAGACCGTCTGGACGCGGTAGGTAATACGACAGCTGCGATCGGTAAAGGTTTCGCGATCGGCTCTGCCGCATTCGCGACCGTCTCTCTGATCGTTGCCTATGTTTCCAACTACGCTCATACAGGAGCGGAACCGGTCCTGAATATCGCTTCCTACGTTGTTATTGCCGGCGGTATCATCGGCGGTGCCCTGGTCGAATACTTCAGCGCTCTGCTGACAGATAACACAGTCGACGCGGCGAAGCTGATGGCCGACGAAGGCGACAGACAGCTCTCGATCCCGGGTGTGCTGGAAGGTACAGTTAAACCGGACTACAACCGTATGGTCCGTATGGCTGCCAATACAGCTTTACGGAAAATGATGCTGCCGAGTGTCCTGGCGATGCTGATCCCGGTCATCGGCGGTCTCCTGTTCGGCGTTGATTTCGTCGGTGGTATGCTGGTCGGTGCGACGATCACCGCGATCCCGCGTGCGATCTTCATGGGTAACTCCGGCGGCGCCTTCGATAATGCCAAGAAGTATATCGAACGCGGTGCGGTAAGCGGAAGTGAAAAGGGCAGTCCTGCTCATAAAGCGGCAGTCACCGGCGATACAGTCGGTGATACCCGTAAGGACGTAGTCGGCGTTGCTCTGGATATCTTCATCAAAACGATGAGTACCGTTGCCAACTCTCTGGCTACAGTTTTCACGCATATCACTCTGTTCCGCTGATAAAAAAAGACCTTCAACCAAAAAGACTCACTTTGCGAGTCTTTTTATATGGTTTGCGGATATTCAATGATCGTTCCGCACTTTATGTGTCCGCAGCCGGTAACAGCACGGATCATCGTTTCGTGTCCGACGACGACCACTTTCGGATAAGATTCATATTTCCGGAGGACGTTGAGGATACGTTTCCGTAACGTCTCTGTTTCTTCCCAATGGTCGGCTTCGGAGCTGTGTCTGCCGCTGCTGTTCAGATAGGCTTCGTAGGCAATGTCTTCTTCTTCATCGCTGACAACATTGTAATCCGTATCTGCGACCCATTCATGAAGGTCGGTCTCGACAACGATGTCAGCCCCGAGTTTTTGAGATAGAATGGCAGCGGACTGAACGGCGCGTGTATAGGGTGAGCACAGGATCAGATCCGCGCCTTGGAGGCAGGGATCTTTTGCGGCTTCGCTGATCTGCTGAATGCCTTTTTCAGAGAGCGGAGCGAGATTGACGCCGAAACCCTGATAGATCCCGGTATTGCGTTTTGAATAATCGGTCTTTCCGTGACGTACAAAATAAAACATGGCGATCTAACAAAAAACGACGCTAAGCGTCGTTTTACTCATCATCTGCGAGAGCTTTGCGGAGGAGCTCCATTCCCTTTTCGGCAAGGTCCAGGATCGCTTTCTTCGCTTTACGGATATCATCCTGCGTTTCCGGACGGTTGTAGTAATCGTCGAAACCTTTGCGGACATTTGAGCTGACATCCTTGACTGTCTTAACGACGCTCTGTACATCATCGCTCATGAGGAACAGATCGACCGGGGATGGTTCTTTCTTCTCTTCCGGTTCTGCCTTGAATTCTTTTACAGGTTCTTCGACCGGTGCTTCTTCTGCAGGAGTTTCTTCTTTGCAGCAGCATTCTTCTTTCTGCTCGGATTCGCCGCAGCAGCATTCAGACGGTTTTTCCTCTTCGTTCTGGCATTCGCAGGTCTCTTCAACGACGTCGGTCACGGTGTCCTTGATCTCTTCAACAGCATCCTCTGCTGTTTCGCAAGCACATTCCGCAGCTTCCTTGACATCTTCCTTGACTTCCTCGACTTCGTCGCGGACCTCTTCAACAGCTTCCTTGACTTCTTCGACAGTTTCTTCAACAGTCTCTTCAGGAGCTTCTTCGGTCACTTCTTCAACGGGTTCTTCAGCCGGAGTCTCTGCGGCCGGTTCAGCCGGTGTATCTTCGACAGGTGTTTCCTCGGCCGGAGCTTCTTCTTCCTTCGCAGCGTACTCCGCACCGATGCTGCGGATACGGTCGATCGTGAAATTGCAGGCTTCTTCGCAGCGGTCGCCGACTCTCTGCAGGAACTCATCGATCTTCTCATCCTGCGCAAGCTCATTGACGGTCGATTCGATCTTATTGCCGGCATTCTTAACGACTTCGATGGATCTATTGACTAATTCGTCCAGCTTTTCCTTATCTTCATCGTTCAGCAGCGGACGCTGTTCAGCAGCCGCAAGACGGATCTCAAGTATCTTTTCGTTCATTTTCTGGATTGCTTCTCTTACGTTCATTGGAGTACCTCCTACGTGCTTTCATTATAGCTTAATCGGCCAGCCAAAATACTATCTTTTTTCGACCTTTCATTGTAAAATAATACTGGTTTACTGTATATAGGAGGAACCAAATGGGAGTTTACGAGTTACTGTCCTCGAAAGAGGATGCACGCAAAGGTTCACCTTTGTGTGAGTTCAACGGTTTCCTGGAAGATTATCTGGAAACAATCGCCGACGAGGACGAAAATAAAGAAGTCCTCACAGAAGTCTTTGGCATCGATAAGGATGTCAAAATCATCGTCAACCTCCGAATGGGTATCTCCAGAGAGTCCATTTCTAATCAGATCATCCGTTATAAAGACATTTTTAAATTGGAAGACAAGGCCGTTGTAATTCCTTATGTTCTTTATGCAAAAAATGATAAGGAAGAAAAGGCTTTGATCCTTGTAGGCGGTGACTATATCTATGCGAAAGGCATGTATTATTCACTTACAGAACCGGGCAGCGAATTCCAGAATTCCAAGAATGATATCGTTGCTATGGAGCTCACAGACAAGGACCGCGTTAAGGAGGTCTATTCGCAGCTATTCACCAAAAGGGCAGGACAGATCCAGCGTGATCTGGACCGCCGTCATTTCAACAACTACGATGAGAGCTTTGCACACGCATTAGAGTTATCCGATGGCATCCGCAGTGAGCTGGAAGAAAAGCTCGGAAACACGGAGGAGAAGGAGGAACTGATCCGTTCCTGCATCAGCCGCTGGTTCCTGATCAAGAAGTTCACATATGTTCAGTACATGGTCGATAAGACGATCCTCAACACAAAGTTCGCCGGAAACGTCAAGGCGCAGCGTAATCAGGCTAAGCAGAACGCTGACAACATCCGCTTCGTTTCGATCTCCGACATGTGGAGAGGAAAACTGGAAAAACCGGTCCCCGAAGAAATCCAGCCGGCCATCGTTGAAGCAGAAAGCGAAGTTGTCGAAGAGGCTTAAAACCGCTCTGATTAACAGCTCAGACCATCAAAGAATAAGGGATAAGGAAGTGCGTTATACTTCCTTTTTTCGTGTATAATTAGTTACATGAGAAGAAGAAGTTCAGGGTTTGGGTTTTGGTTGTTCTTTATTATTCTGTTAAGCAGCGGATTTGAATTATTCTACGGTCTGTTTGAACTTGCGATCGTCGGTATCTTCGGATACACGATCTACCAGATCATCAAGAATATCATTCAAAGCGGCCAGCGCAGAAACAACATAAGAACCACAACAACCAGCACCAAAACAACCAACATGTCCAACAAGGAACGTAACCTTATTGATGAGCGTCTGCGTGAGTATTTTAAAGACCACTACCGTCTGCCGGTCGTGGACAACATCGCTCTCACCACGCAGAACGGTTCTTTTACTACGGTCGAAAACCTGTTCATTTCCTACGGTGAGGAGAATATCCTCTCGCTCGAGGAGTTCCAGAAATACGATCCGGTCCTTTACAATTCCGTCGTGAATCTGCTTCTGGCCTTCGCCAAGCAGAAGGAAGATGTCATGGGCGCCGAAGTCAAGACGAATGAGGTCAAGACCGGCAAGAAGCTTTCCGATGCCCAGAAGTATATCGATCAGATCAATCAGCTGAATACAGACATCCCGAACGAGGAGATCTCCAACAGCCTGTTCCAGACCTGCGCTTTGCTGAAGCAGATCGACCTGTCTGACAAGGAAAACAAGGAAGCGAAGCTGTCCAAGCTGTATGATTACTATCTGCCGATCCTGACCGGTATCCTTGAGAATTACCGCAATCTGCAGAAGACCGGAACGGATTCCAAGGAATTCAAAGATTCCGAGACACAGCTGATCAAAACGATCATCCTGATCAACGAAGCTCTGAAGACGATCAATGAATCGCTTCACGAAGAAGACTATATGAACCTTTCCGCGGATATCACGACCCTTCAGTCGCTGCTGAAGAAGGACGGTCTTGTGGAAAGCAATCCTTTCAAGGAGGATGCAGAATGAGTCAGAGAAACAAGCCAAACGACTTCCTCGACGAAGTCTTTTCGGAACTCGACAAAAACCTTACCAGCAACGAAAGCCAGGAAGAACTCTTAAAGAGAGTCCTTTCTTACAATTCCGGCAATTCCATTAATTACAGAACGAATTACAATTCCCGGGTAGTCAAAAGACCGTCTCTGCCGACCATCAACCAGATCGGTGAATTCAGCGGACGCTATGACTGCTTCCAGAAACTGCTGATGAATGTGGACTACGGTCCGAATAACTCCAGTGAGTATGTGGAAGGTCATGCAGAGGCGCTCAACAAGTACATGGCGCAGGCGCAGGCTGCTTCCAAGGATCTTTCAGTCGTGGAAGCGCGTGTCAACGAAGAGATCACGAAGTATAACCACATCAACCGTGAAAGGATCTTTGTCAAAGGGTATTATGACGGCCTGATCTACGTATACAGAGCATTAAAGAAATCCAAGGAACTGATCGTTACCAAGATCCAGAACGAGTTACGCAAGGGGTTGAATCTATGAAAAAAGTCGATAAAGATGAACTGATGAACGAAGTGCTGGGCAAGAAGCGCCCGTATTCTTCCGTTTATACCGATTCGATGGATATGCTGAAGAGCACTGAGGATGAGCTGAACCGCATCATCGCCGAGAACGAAAAGAAGCTTCAGGAGATGACTGAACGCAGCAGCTACAGTGAAGATAAGATCAATTCACTGAAAGCGGAGATCGAGAAGGATTTCAACGTCAAGATCGATCTGCCGGAGACAGTTGTTGTCGGCAAAGATTCCAAGGAAGTCTTCGAAGCGATCGAAAAGGAAATGAACGAGATCTGCATCGGCCAGGAAAAAGCAGTCGATGATATCACCGTTGCTTTCCGCCGTCCGTTCGTGACCGGCTCCGATCCGAAGAAGATCCGCAACTCCATCCTGCTGATGGGCTCCAACGGTTCCGGCAGACACCTGCTCGTCGAAACGATGGCAGACCTGCTCAAGAAGCACGGTCTCACCGTATCTTCCGAAGTCATCGGGATCGATATGTCCCGTTACCAGTCGTCCTCCCAGGAAGCGCTCTTCCTGCAGGACCTCTATGCCGCTCTTCAGGGCAAGAACCCGGTCATCATCTTTGAGAACTTCACACAGGCCAGCCCGGTCTACAACCGTATGCTGGCGGACCTTGTCATCAACGGACAGTGCATCCTCAACAAGCGTTATGTCTTCGCGAATAACCAGCTGCAGGAAGCAACACAGAAACTGACAAAAGAAGCGATCGACCATCTCGACGGCAACAATAAGACTCTGGTCTTCATCACCGAAGGAAAAGCGTCTTCCGTCATGGATGTCTTCGGCAAGAGCTTCGTCGAAACGATCGTCGACCAGATCAAGACAGTACCGTACGATGAGGGTTCGCTGAAGATCCTCGTCGACAAGATGCTCGATGACCTTTCCCTCAAGTGCAAGACCCAACTTGAGATCGAGGTGGATGTTGCCCAGAGCTTCAAGGATTATCTCCTTACCTGCTATGAACCGAACGACGGGATCGATTCGATCTCGCCGATCATCAATAAAGTCTATGACAACCTTGTCGAACTCGCGCTGCGTCAGGATGACCTTAACAGCCTGGTGCTGATCCACGAGGGAGATGACGTTGTCGCCAAAGAAGCGGAACGCAGTTTCCCGCTGAGCATCAAAAATGATTCCGAAGCCGAGAGAGCTGAGATCCAGAAGGAACTCGACGCGATCGTCGGCCTGGATAAAGTCAAGGATTATCTCCTGAGCCTGGAAAAACAGGTCAAGGTCAACCAGCTGCGCCGTCAGAAGGGACTGAAGACCTACGATGTTTCCAAACATATGATCTTTACCGGCAACCCCGGTACCGGTAAAACAACGATCGCCCGTATCATCTCCCGTCTGATGAAGGCGAGCGGCATCCTCAGACAGGGCCAGCTCGTTGAAGTTACCCGCGCGAACCTGGTCGGCAAATATGTCGGTCATACCGCGCCGCTGACGATGGACGTCATCGAGAGCGCGCTGGGCGGTGTCCTGTTCATCGATGAAGCGTACTCGCTTTACCGCGGCAGAGACGATTCCTTCGGACTTGAAGCGATCGATACATTGGTCAAGGGCATGGAAGATCACCGTGATGACCTGATCGTCATCCTCGCCGGATACGATAAGGAAATGCAGGAATTCCTGACTGCCAACACCGGTCTTAAATCCCGTTTCGCGAACATCATCCACTTCGAGGATTACACCGGCGAAGAGCTGATGCTGATCGCCTGCTCGATCGCGAAGGGCAAGGATTACAAGATCGCCGAAGAAGCCAAGCAGCCGCTGCAGAACTACTTCACACTGATGCAGGCAAGAAAAGATGTTACCTCCGGCAACGGCCGTATGGCCAGAAATCTGGTCGAGGATGCGATCCTCCGCCAGTCCGCCCGTCTGCTGAACAATCCGGAAGATGAAATCGATGTACTGAAACTGGAAGACTTCGATCTTTCCAATATGACAGAAATGAAATAAAAGAGCCGTGTGCTCTTTTATTTTTGCAAAGGATGATAAAATAAAGGTATGAAAAAGAATGGTTACAGATTAGGATTCTACTATTTTCAGGTCTATGGCTATCTTTATGTATGCGCGTTCTTTGATCTGATGATGATGCTTATCTTTATTTCCGGCGGTTTTATGGATATTGATCTGTACATCCCGAGAATGAATATGATCAACTATATCATGGCGGCTTTCCATCTGTTCAAAGCGGTCATGTATATCGTTATCGCGATCTGGATGCGCGGATTCCGTCAGAATTCCGAAAAGATGCTGATCTGGATCAAGATCGCGAATCTTCTGCTCGGCACCTTCTATGTTTTGGTCCGTCTCCGCTACACATTTGATGTGGATATCTATGATGTGATCGCGGTACTGATCGTTACAGGCATTCCGCTTCTGATCAATTATCTCTATTTCAAAAAACGCGCTGAGCTTTTCTGCAATTAAGGAGTTCGCTTATGAAGAAACTGCTGCTAGTCCTGCTGCTTTTACTGAGCTTTACTGCCTGCACGAAAAACCCGGAAAATGTTTCCGGGGATCCGACAACAGTTCCTACTGCGACGCCTGCCCCGACTGCGGCGACGCAGGCAAATAACACCATTAAACCGACCGCTTCACCAACGCAGAAACCCAAAGTGCAGTTTGTGGACGAAGCAATAAACCAGATGCGACAGTATATGGCACCGGCAAAGCTCGGTATCATTTATGCCGGAACGCTTTACGGTTCGCAGGAGGAGATCGACCAGAAATTCGATTTGATCAGCAAGAATTATCCTTTTCTTCTAAATATGGAAGAGGATCAGATCGTCTATGGCGATATCCGCGAAGGCGAGCTCTACATGATGCTGATCCTGGTCCCGGAAGAGAACGCGACGCTCTCGCTCAACAGCCTGAAAGACGGCTCGGTCCTGTATCGTGATGAATATGGAACCCCGATCGTATTCATCGATACGATCGTTGCGGGTAACCCGACAGCTGAGGTCACTGTCGTCGCCAAAGGAACAGAACCCGTCAGCATCCGTCCGGCTCTTTCACTTTATGACGGCAGGATCCGCGAAAATATGAACATGCTGATCCTGGACCTTTCCGATTACGACTGGCTGACGGAGAACGGAGATGTCCCCTTTTACCAGCAGGCCTGTTTTGACAGGATCATGTACCGTGAGGATGTGCAGTCAAAGATCAATGCCGGTAAGCAGATCCGGCCGCTCTGGGATATGGAGATCGAAGGTCAGTACTACCTTTGTTTCGGGCTGGGCGACGATCCCACTGATTCCGCAAAGATCGACTGTTTCTACTGCTCCCGTCCGGACAGCGATAAAGTCTACTATTCCGAGAATCTACCCGATTGGACACTATTGAATTAATGGATAAAACACTTGTATTCCGAAAACCCGAAGATGTGATCAATGCCGTAGAGACCTACGGCATTGTGCCGTTTTTTCGCAACCGGATCAGCGGTTTCTCGATCGAGGAACATACGCCCGCAGATCTCTGGTTCACCGAATTCCCGGGACCCTGGGAATGGAAAGGGGCGATCCTGCGCAGCGGCTGCTATTACGGAAAATTCTTCGAGAACCGGGCGGCCTATATCTCCGCGGAACTCTTCCCGGATTTCGCGAACTTCCGCCGTGACGGCTATGATTACGATGCCCGTATGGAAGACGGTCTGGGAGATGAGCAGGATTATGTGATCCTGCAGACCCTGAGCAATTACGAAGGGATCCTCAGCCGGGCTTTGAAAAAGAAGACGGGCTATTTCGGGAAAGAGGGGAAAAGCGGATTTGAGAGCCGTATTACCCGCCTGCAGATGCAGGGGTATGTGACGATCCAGGATTTTGAGTACGACCTTGATAAACATGGCAAACCGTACGGCTGGGGCGTTGCCCGCTATACGACTCCCGAGAATTCCCGGGGTGAGGAATTTACCGAAAAGGTCTACCTCCGCAAACCGGAAGAATCCTACGCGATCCTCTTCAACAAACTGAAAAGCATTTTCCCGGAAGAAAGCGATCAGACGATCGCCCGCTTCCTGAACTATAAAGACCGGCACCTAAAAAAGGTTCCGGCGGAGAGAATACTGTTATAATAAGACAAGGTGATTTCTATGGAACTGAACAAAAAGAAAATACTGGTCATCGGAGAAGCCAGAAGCGGTATCGCAGCTCTTAAGCTGCTGTATAAGCTCGGCGCCCGCGATCTGACCTTAACAGAACGTAAAGATTTTAAAGAAACAGAGCTGCTCGCACAGCTCGGTGTCAAATGCGTCCCGCAGACAGACGAGGTCTTCAAAGAGAACTGGGATCTCGTGATCAAGAACCCCGGTGTGCCGCCGGTCAGTCCTTTCATCGTTGATATGAAAAACCGCGGGATCGAAGTGATCACAGAGATCGAACTTGCCTGGCGCTATATGAAACCGCAGCACATCTTTGCGATCACCGGCACGAACGGCAAAACGACCACAACGACCCTGGCCTATGAATTTCTGAAAAAGACCTATGGCGACAAAGCGCATGTCGGCGGCAATATCGGAACGCCTCTGTGCGAGATCGTTCTGGATGCCGATCTTCTGAATAACGAGGGACATTACATCGCTCTTGAGATCAGCAACGCGCAGCTGGCGGATATCGTCGGTTTCCGCGCGGAGGTCTCCGCGATCATGAACCTGACGCCGGATCATATCGACTTCATGGGAAGTCTCGAGAATTACTATCTCTCCAAGACCCGCGTCTATGAAAACAGCCTTAAAGAGGACGTCTTTATCGAGAATATCGACGATCCGGTCCTGAAGGAATATCTGGAAAAACGCCCGCTGCCGTGCCGCAGCCGCAGCATCTCCCTGGAGAAAGAGGCGGATGCCTGGTTTGACGGCGAACGTCTGCTGCTGGATGGCGAAGAACTGGTGAAGCTTGAAGAAGTAAAACTTCCGGGCAAGCATAACCTGCAGAATATCCTGGTCGCCGCATCCGGCGCCTATGAGCTCGGTGTGCCGCGTGAGGACTTACGCGCAGTCATCCGCGCTTTTGAGGGTGTCGAGCACCGTATCGAATTCGTCCGCGAGATCGCCGGTGTGCGTTATTACAACGATTCCAAGGGAACCAATACCGACGCGACGATCACCGCGCTGAAATCCTTCGATCACGGTGTGATCCTGCTCGTCGGCGGCTTCGAAAAAGGTCTCCCGATGGATGAAATGAAAAAGTATCTCGGGCCGGTCAAGAAAGTCATCGGCTATGGCGCTTCCGGCAGACGCATCGCGACGGATCTCGTCGGCGATGCTGCTTCGATCGTCACAGATCTTCCGGAAGCCGTAAATCTCGCGAAGGAGTTCGCGGAAGCAGGGGACACTGTCCTGCTTTCCCCGACAACATCCTCCTTCGACCAGTATTCTTCCTTTGAGGAAAGAGGACGCCATTTCAAGGCGATCGTGAATGCCTTATGAGTGAACAGTATATCGGTGTATTCGATTCCGGTGTCGGCGGACTGACCGTCTTTAAAAGCATCATGGAGTCGATGCCTTCGGAGAACCTGCTGTATTTCGGTGATACAGCCCACGTTCCCTACGGCACCAAATCCGAAAAGCAGATCCGCAAATTCGTTCTGAACGATGTGGCCTTTCTGCATCGTTTTCCCTTAAAGGCGATCGTGATCGCCTGCAATACCGCGGATTCGGTCGCCGGACAGCTTCTGCGCGAGACCTATCCTGAAGAAAAGATCTTCGGTGTCATTGAACCGGCAGCCGCGGAAGCGGTACGCTCGACCGCCAATAAAAAGATCGGGATCATGGCCACAAAGGCGACCGTCGCCTCCAAGGCCTATGACCGCGCGATCCTGGCGGAGGATCCGGAGATGGATCTCATCTCCGTTCCCTGCCCGCTGCTGGTGCCGCTGGTCGAAAATGGACGTTTTGAAAAAGATGATCCGGTCGTCCGAATGGTCCTAAGCGAATACCTGGAACCGCTGATCCGCTATGGTGTGGATACAATTGTGCTCGGCTGCACGCATTATCCGCTTTTAAAGGAAGCGATCCAGTCCCTGGTCCCGGAGATCCATCTGATCTCCTCTTCCGATGCCGCCGCAAAAGTGCTGAAAGAAGCATTCCCGGCAGAAGAGGGGCAGGGCATCCGCCGCTACTTTGTCAGCGATGACAGGCAGCAGTTCGCGGATAACGCGTCCCGCTTTATTCCCGATCTGCATGGCGAAATCGAACAAGTAACTCTCGAATAAGATATAATAGGATTGTTTGGAAAAGGAGTGTGTATATGTCAGAAATCAAAGCAGCAACTGACGGTAACATCTACGTACCGGCCGAAAAACGTACCGGCAACGAATCGATCGTTTACTTTACAAGAGATATCTCCCCGGAAGGCATCATGAAAGCGTATGAGAAAGTCTGCGCCAACATGACCGGCAAAGTCGCGATCAAGCTTCATACCGGTGAAAAGAACGGTCCGAACTTCACCCCGGCAAGCTGGGTCAAGAAAGTCATGGAGAACGAACCGACCCTGAAGGACGCGACGATCGTCGAAACGAATACCTTCTATGTCGGCGATCGCTACACGACCGAAGAGCATCGTGAAACACTGAAAGTCAACGGCTGGGATTTCTGTCCGGTCGATATCATGGATGAGGAAGGAACAGTCGATCTTCCGGTCGAAGGCGGTAAATGGTTCGACCATATGACTCACGGTTCCCATATGACCCAGTACGATTCCCTGTTTGTGCTGACCCACTTCAAGG
>JAUNQE010000003.1:36096-37217 GCA_030536365.1 Erysipelotrichaceae bacterium
CCATACGATGGGCGGTTTCGGCGGCTCCAACAAGAACATCGGTATCGGCTGCGCTGACGGCCGTATCGGTAAAAGTATGATCCACGCCAAGGACGGCGATGACTGGGGCGTCAACCAGGAAGAGCTGATGGAAAAGATTACGGAGTCCACCAAGGCAACGATCGACTTCTTCGGAAAGAATGTTACCTATGTCAACGTCATGCGCAATATGTCCGTTTCCTGTGACTGTGAAGGTCTTCAGGCCGCACCGGTCGTCACCCCGAACGTCGGCATCCTGGCTTCCACAGATATCTGCGCGATCGATACTGCCTGTGTCGACCTCATTCAGGCGATGACCGAGGAGCAGCATCACGATCTCTGGAAGAGAATGGAGAGCCGTCACGGCTTCCGCCAGCTGTCCTACATGAAGGAACTGGGCATGGGCAATGACCGCTACATCCTGATCGATCTCGACAATGGCGAAGTCCGGATCACACCGAAGGAAGCCGTCAAAGACGTCGTTCCGTTCCAGCGTGTCGAAGACAAGTATAAATAAAAGATTCTGCCGCTTTTCGGCAGAATTCTTTTCTTAACGGCAATGAGAATACAGAAAAAAAGAGCCATAATAGCGCTCTGCTTCCTGCTGCTGGCGCTCTGCGCCTGCCGGAATACAGGCGCTTCCCGGGGAAGTACAGAGGAGAAAGTCACGATGGACGGATTCAGGGAATTCTACTACACTTTCAGCAACATCAACTACAATGCGGAATACCAGCGCTATCACTTTTACGTGAAAGACGGCAAGCGCATGTTTTTCCACGACCATCGGCAGGTCGTTGAGGATTACGGTCCGGCGGAAGAAAAAGACCGCACCCGTTTCGGAGAGTTCGAACTGACGGACGCGGAATGGGAAAAGTTTGCCGCCTTTCTGATAAAGGGCACGGCGCGTGACCGCAAGGAAAATACTGACAGCGGGGACAGCGGTCCCTGGCTCTATCTGTACCGCGAGAACTATGACCCGCAGGGGCAGGAATTCTATTTCGATTCCTACGGCACCCTGAAGGATTTCGAGCGATTCTGTGAAGGTCTGGCAGACTCCGGAAGATAACAGTTCGTCGATCTCTGATCCTATAAAACAATAAAAG
>JAUNQE010000084.1 GCA_030536365.1 Erysipelotrichaceae bacterium
AAATCATCAAAAACTGTTGATTTCCTCTTGATTTAAGTTATCGAATTTTATGTGTCGATCGGCTCAAGCACAGCTTGAAGAAATAAAAAATCTTCTACCTCTGCCTGCTAAAAAAAGAAAACCGGATCTTTTATCCTAAAACTGCGGGAGGTAAGAAAAATGAAAGACTGCAGATTCGATATCTATGATGAGCGTTATGTTTCCCTGTCCGGAAGTATCGAGAACGGATGTCTGAAACTGACATCACTGGTCTTCGGAGAGGACTATGATTCCGAGAAGAATTATTCCTTTTCAAGGAAGGGTACGGACAAACTGTTTTCTCTGGTATCTCTGGAAGAATTCAAAAACATCTGCCGCAGCGGGCATCTGCTGGGCATGGAGAAATTCCTGACCGACAACGATATCTCCTGGAGTTCCTTTACCTGGTGAACCGGTCAAAAGATCTTCTGAAGGTCTTCCGACAGGAAGTAAAAACCGCCTCCGTAAAGGAGACGGTAAAGGATCACAGATGATCAGCGGAAGAGCTCGGTCCTGAAGAAGAGCAGACCGTCTGCTTCCAGAAGATAGATGTCTTCGGCTACATATGCTTCATCGGGATGGGTGTGGAAGTCATAATAACCGAAAGTGGCATTCGCCTTGATCTCCGCCAGCGAATCCTTGCCTTTTCTCTCAGAGAAAGCGCGCAGGCTCATGGATGGAGTCAGACCGCGGATCCGGTAATCGAACGGAGTATCGAAATCCCGCAGAACGCCGCCCAGCTGATCGTAGTTATAGACCGGCCGCACCCTCTCGTGGTACAAATAATCAAAATTCAGATAATTGAATTCGTTGTCATAATCAAAGGCGTCACGCAGTTCCTCTTTCAGATGCAGATAAAAAGTCGTACACTCTCCGGTCTCGACATTCAGGTCGATCTCCTGTGAAAAAGTGAAGAATTCCTCAAAGTTTTCCGTAGTGATCTTCACCGGAATGTATTCCGGCAGTTCTTCTGCTGTCAGGGAAGGATCTTTCAGCTGTTCCCGCAGTCCGGCCAGGAACTCGTCGTCCGAAAAGATCTTTTCGAATTCTTCACGCTGCGAGCGTGTCATCTCATGCAGGGAGGAATAGGCTTTGTAGGTGCCGAGATAATCCTTATTTTCCAGTTTTTCCTTTGCCAGTTTGCGTGTTGCGCTGTCACTGTATTCCAGGCTCTGTTCGGTCCCGATCTTTTCATAGTAGGAGACCGCTTTTTCATATTCGCCCTTGCCTTCATAGTAGTAGGCAAGCTGGTAATCGACATATTCTGTCAGCGGTGTATTCATCTTATACAGAACAAAAGCTGCAGCAGCTGCCAAAATCGCGAACAGTAAAAGACCCAGGAAGATCCTGCCGAGCAGGGAATGTTTCTTTGCCGGTTTAGACATATGGCACCTCGATTCTACTTTTCATTATAAAAGAGATCATGTTTCCGCGGACATACAGTTTTTTGTCTTCCGTATGGATAAAAACGGGCTTTTGCTGCAAAATAAAAATAGAAAAGAAGGAAAGATAATGTATCCGATCGAATACCTGCCGAAAGAAAAATGGAAAGGAACAGATCTTCCCGTTGCCTATACTTCCACGCAGTGTTACGCGCTGGAAGTGCAGCAGACAAAGGAAGGATTTTTTGTTCCGATCGTTAAGAAAGATCTGAAGGAGCCTTTTACCCATGTCCCGGAAGACGGCGATTATCCCGACCGATTGTACGAGGACTGGTGGGAAAAAGCGGAGGCTTACGGGATCGTCGAGGACGGAAAACTGCTGGCAGCGATCGAGCTGTGTCCCGAAGAGTGGTCGAACCGTCTTCTGATCACAGAGCTCTTCGTCGGTGAAAAACTGCGCAAGCAGGGATACGGAAGAAAGCTGATCGAGCTCGCGAAAAACAAGGCAAGAGAAGGGAAATACCGGGTACTGATGCTGGAGACCCAGACTTCCAATGTGAATGCCGTGGATTTCTATCTGCATATGGGGTTTACCCTTATCGGTCTCGATACATGTTGTTATACGAATGAAGATATCGCGCGCGGAGAAGTGCGCTTGAATATGGGCTGGTTCCCGGAGGAGGAGACAGAGAAATGAAATATGCGTTCGTGAATGGGATCGTTTTAGACGGCACAAAAAACATGGTGCCGGTCACCGGCAAAGCCGTGCTGGTCGAAGAGGGAAAGATCAAAGATATCGTTGAAAACAGCGGAGATTTTCCGGATCATGAGATCATTGATCTTGAAGGCGCTTATCTGCTTCCGGGTCTGATCGATCTGCATGTGCATATCGCGATCGACGGCAAGCCTCCGAAGAAGGAAAAGAAGCCGACGAACTATAAAATGCTGTTCCAGGTGCTCTCCAGAAGCAGAGTCGTGCTGAATGTCATGAAGCTCAGAGCAGCAAAATATGCCGAAACCGAACTGCTGAGCGGCGTCACAACGATCCGCACAGTCGGCGGTATCCTTGATATCGACGGAAAAGTGCGTGATCTGATCAATGCCGGAAAGCTGAACGGTCCCCGTATCCTGGCGGCCAATACCGGTGTATCTGTACCTGGCGGTCATTTCGCGGGATCGATCGCGACTGAAGCAGCAACTCCCGAGGAAGCTAGACAGCATGTCCGTCAGATCGCACGCACCAATCCCGATCTGATCAAACTGATGATCACCGGTGGTGTTATGGATGCCTCGGAAGAAGGAGAACCGGGTGTACTGCGCATGTCCCCGGAGATCGTTAAGGCAGCCTGTGAGGAAGCCCATGCCTTCGGTTATAAAGTCGCTGCCCATGTAGAGAGTCCGGAAGGCGTCAGAGTCGCTCTGGAAAACGGTGTTGATACCATTGAACATGGCGCGAAGCTCGATGCAGAGATGATCCGTCTGTTTAAGGAGAAGGGTGCTTCCCCGGTATGCACGATCTCCCCGGCTCTGCCGTATGCGGAATTCGAGTTATCCGAAAGCCACGCGCTTCCGGTAGCGAAAAAGAACGGAAAGATCGTCATGGACGGGATCATCGAATGCGCGAAGACCTGCATCGAGAACGATATCCCGGTCGGTCTCGGAAACGATGTCGGCTGTCCGTTCATCCTGCACTATAACTACTGGAGAGAACTCTGTTACTTCCATAAATATGTCGGTGTGTCCAATAAGGATACTCTGTATACCGCGACTTTAGGAAACGCGAAGATCGTGGGGATCGACAAGGAGACCGGCAGTATCGAAAAAGGAAAATCTGCCGATATGATCGTTGTCAAAGGTGATCCGCTTGAAGACCTGTCAGTACTCCGCAATGTTTCCGCTGTAATGATCAAAGGAAAGCTGATCCGTGATCCGCAGATCCACAAAATGACAGAGGTTGATGATCTGCTGGATAAATATATGTAAAGCGGCTTTCCGCAAGAGAAATGCGTGCTCATAAAAGACCGCTGAATAGATCTGAAAAGACAATGGAGAATGAGGATGGAGAAGATCGCAAGTTTTACAGTCAACCACCTGGTGCTCGAACCCGGGATCTACGTATCCCGCAAAGATCACTTCCGTGATACCGTGATCACGACTTTCGACCTGCGCTTAACGACACCGAACAAGGAACCGGTGCTCAATACCGCAGAAGCCCACACGATCGAGCATCTCGGAGCGACATTCCTGCGCAACGAACCGGCATGGAAGGACCGCGTCGTCTACTTCGGCCCAATGGGCTGCCGCACCGGTTTTTACCTGCTGCTTGAAGGTGATCTGGAAAGTGAAGACATCGTTGGTCTGATCAAAGATCTGTTTATCTTTATCCGTGACTTCGAAGGCGAGATCCCCGGAGCCAGAGCGGAAGAATGCGGAAACTATCTTGATCAGAATCTTCCCATCGCGAAATACTATGCGCAGAGATATCTGCAGAATACTCTCGATCAGATCGATGAAAAGCATCTGCATTACCAGCCGTAAGGCGTAAAGAATCAAAGGTTCTTCAGCGGCAATTAAACTGTTCTGTGTAAAGGAGATAGAAGATGAAACACGAATGCAGGATCACCGTACTGGAAAGAAAATGTTACGACGATTTACAGGAAAAGTACCTGGCAAATCCAAGATCCGGACCATGTCCTTATTTCAGGGAAGGAGATGTCTTCGAACTGAAGAAAGGCGATGGCCGCAATGATTTTCACCGCATGCTGGACGGAAGATTCTGTGCGGAAGCCTGGGACTGCGTCAGCCGCTATGTTTACGCCGCTTTGCAGGGAGGTTCGATCATGCACGGATGGACAAAGGATGACCGTGTGATGATCGCCTGCTGCAATGACGGCACACGTCCGGTCATCTTCAAGATCGAGCGGATCGATGTTCCGAAGACCGAAGAGGAGAAGGAACAGCTGGGATCCGAATAGCACACATAAAAAAACAACTTATAATTATAAGAAAAGGAGAAAAAGAATATGAATGAACAGGAACTGATCCTCGAAGCAATGCGCAAAGCAGGCGAACCGCTCAACGCCGGAAAAGTCGCGGAACTGACCGGTCTTGACCGCAAGGTCGTCGACAAAGCCTTCACCGCTCTGAAGAAGGAAGGCAAGATCGTCTCCCCGGTCAGATGCAAATGGGAACCGGCTGAAAAGTAGCCCTTCCTTAAAGAACAAAAACGATTCGACAGAAAAAAGGCGGTTTTCCGCCTTTTTTCACGGCTATCCTTTGGAGAAGAATATGAACGAAAGAGGTGTATTAACAGCAAGACAGGAACTGCTGGATCATCATTTTGAGCTTTACCGGCCGATCCCGGAAGAAGGAGTCTATCTGCTGCGTCTTGATTTCAAGGCCTGGAACAAGCGCAAAAACCGCTGTCTCATCTGTTATTTTTCAACGGAGGACGGTAAGAAATACAAGCTCTATACCTGGAAGCAGCGCAGCGGAATGTACGGTCCCTACCGCTGCAGATATGATTTTTCCTATATCCGTGATTACAGTTGGTGGAAATGCACGATCAGGACCAGCTCAAGCGGTTACCGTTCCTGGGTCGACGCCGAACCGGTCATCCGCCATGGAATGACGGTGTTCTGGTATGACATTTGACACTCCACACGACTAAAGTCGAGGGATTCTTGCTTCAGCGACCACTACAT
>JAUNQE010000085.1:0-2586 GCA_030536365.1 Erysipelotrichaceae bacterium
CCGATATAATGAAGCCAGATATATCGGTTACCGATATATCGTAAACCGATAGGAGGTCATCTATGCATGACAGTATCGCACTGACAGAAGCTGTCTATTATATTCTTCTTTCGCTGTACACGCCCCAGCATGGTTACGGGATCATGCAGCGGACAGAAGCTCTCTCTAACGGCAGGGTCCGTCTGGCTGCCGGAACACTGTACGGGGCTCTGTCCTCACTGACAGAGAAAGGCTGGATCCAGCTGCTGCCCGCAGATCCGGTAAGCAGAAAGAAAGAGTATATCCTGACGAACGCGGGCCTCGAGGCACTGAAGAATGAGGTCCGGCGCTTAAAAGAACTCGCCGAGAATGGCGAAAAGATCTTGGGAGGATCTGAAAATGACAAATAAAACATTGTATAAATGGTTCTGGGTCTGGGACTTTGAAAAAGAAGAAAGATGGCTGAATGAAATGGCGCAGAGCGGCTGGGCTCTCTGCAAAGTCGGTATCTGTACCTACACTTTTGAGCCCTGCGAACCGGGTGATTATTTCATCCGTCTGGAAATGCGCAGTCCGGATGCTTCGTATACCGCTTTTCTTGAAGAGATCGGAGCGGAATATATCGGCCGTATGGTCCAGTGGACCTATTACCGCCGCAAAGCGGATATGGGTCAGTTTGATATTTTTTCCGATATTGATTCCCGCGTTGCCCATCTGAACCACATCGGCAGAATACTCGCGGTGATCGGCGGCGCGAACCTTCTGATCGGTTTCGTCAACAGCTTCAGCCCCGGACATTTCGGCTGGGTGAATCTTCTGTGCGCGACGCTTCTGATGTATGCGCTCGGCCGTATCCACGGAAAGAAGGAAGCGCTCGAAAAAGAAAAGACCTGGCGCGAATAATCACTTACGAAATACCAGGCACAGCCGGTCAGCAGACCGGCTTTTTGTATTCCTTTCCAAAACTGCTAAAATGAAAGCGCAAAGGAGATCTGTGATCTATGAAAATAGGTGTATATTATGTCGTCGCCGGTACTGCCTCCGGCGAGATCGCCAACAAGGGCAATTTCCCCTGGCTGGAGACATTAAGCAAAAAGACAGGTTTTACATTTGAAGTTACCGATGCGGAGCATTTAAAGGAATATGATCTTGCGGTCGAATTCATCGGCAGCGGCGGAACGGAAGGCTACTTTCTGAAGGAGCTTCCGAAACTCCCGCAGCCCTGTTTCCTTTTGACGACCGGCGCCAACAATTCGCTTGCCGCCTCGATGGAAATCCTTTCCTATCTCCGTCAGAACGGCCTGCAGGGAGAGATCCTGCACGGAAGCGATGATTTCGTTGCCGGCAGACTGCAGGAGCTCGCGCAGGTGTTCCGGGCTAAGAACCGCCTTAACGGATTCCGTCTGGCCCGTGTCGGCACTCCCTCGGACTGGCTGATCGCCTCCGAAACGGACGCGGCCTTATCCAAAGAGCTCAACAACATCGAGATCCTGGATGTCACGATGGAGGAATTCTTCGCCGAGATCGCCAAGAAGGAATATGTGGAGAACGCCTATACCCGCCTGATCAAATCCAAGAGCTTTGATCCGGAGGAGATTGAAAAATCCCTGTATATCTACGGCGCCCTGAAGCGTATCGCTGAAAAATACTGCCTCGACGGACTGACCGTACGCTGTTTCGATCTTCTGGATACAGTCCATTCGACAGGATGCGCCGCTCTGGCGATCCTGAACTCCGAAGGCATCTACGCCTCTTGTGAAGGTGACGTTCCGGCACTGGTCTCAATGGCGGTCCTCGGGGAATTAAGCGGCAAACCGGTCTTCATGGCTAACCCTTCCCGGATCGATGTCGAAAACAACCGGATCGTCTTCGCCCACTGCACCCTGCCGCTCTCGATGCCGAAGGATTTCGAGATCATGACCCATTACGAGTCCCAGTCCGGTGTGGCTTTCCGGGGAAAACTGAGCGAAGGTCCGGTCACGGTCTTCAAATGCGACGGTCTGATGAAGAAACACTTCGTCAGCGGCGGAACACTGGAGGAGAATCTCTCGGAATTCAATCTCTGCCGCACCCAGATCCGACTGAAGCTTGATGAATCCGTACGCTATTTCCTGCAGGATTCGATCGGCAATCACCATCTGATCGTTGAAGGCGACTACAGCAGTCTGCTGAAGGAATTCTTCCGCTGGCGCTGATCTTTTATCTATAACGGAGGTACTCTGTATTTATGGCAATCAATCCCAATGTATTCATCCACAATGATGACCGGGCGGCTCTTGAAGCTCTGAAAGCCATTCCCGGTTTCTCCTCTCTGACAAAATCATTCATGCGTTCCTGGAACGAGAAACTGATGTATATCAACAACATGTCGACCTACGTCCGTCTCTCGGAAAAACAGCTTCCGCGCTATTACGCGATGCTGCCGCCGATCTGTGAAAAGCTCGGGATCGAGGTCCCGGATCTTTTTCTGAAACTCGACGTCGTTCCCAATGCCTATACCTACGGCGAGGAAAAACCCTTCATCGTACTCACTTCAGGGCTTCTTGAAACGATCCCGGAGGAACTGCTGCCGACCGTACTGGCGCATGAATGCGGCCATATCGCCTG
>JAUNQE010000085.1:2686-5088 GCA_030536365.1 Erysipelotrichaceae bacterium
CTGATCGATGACAGCAAGCTCAATAAGATGATGGAGCAGATGCTGTTTACCTTTAACGATCACCCGATCAACGCTGTCCGCGCTTCGGAAGCGAAGAAATGGGCGGATTCCGAGGATTTCCGTAAGACCATGAGCTATCTTGAAGCCTATCAGAAAAACGAGCAGCCGCAGGAACAGCCCTTCCCCTTCAACCGTCAGGACCTTCTGGGAAAGAAACCGGAGGAGCTGAAGGAAGAGCTGCTGAAAGCGGGTTATACAAATATCGACTTCGTCCGCACGACAGACAGTTCCTTCTTCTCCAGAGCCGGTACGGTAACCGATGTGCTTGTCAACGGCGAAAAGGAATTCCGTGAGGGCGACTGGAAGGCGCAGGACGCCAAGATCGAACTGCATTATTACCAGCCCTTAAGCAACGAGGAGATCAAGCGGATGCATCCCGGCGAGATCATGATGCCGGCTTCTTCAAAGAGCTATATCGGCAGACCCTGCAAGGATGTCTTCTATGAGCTGCGGGATGCCGGTTTCACCAACATCCGCATCGATAAGGCGGGAGATATCACGAAAGAAAACGACCGGGATCTCGGCCGTATCATCTCGGTAAGCGTCAACGGAAACGTGATCTTCGCCAGAGGCGCCTGGACCCCGAAGGACGCGGAGATCATCCTGCGCTTCCATACGTTCGCAAACTGAGCTATTTATCATTAAGCAACAAAATCGCGGCCATAGGTCGCGGTTTTTTTATTCAAATTCTTTCGCGATCCGCGCGAATGCCTCAAGGCACATGGAGCGCGGTGAGGACAGACAGGCGCGGTGGACCTGTTTTCCGCGTTTGTCATCGAAGAACAGTCCGGAATTGAGGATCACCCCGGCTCTGCGGTAGATCCGGTCGATAATTTCCTCATCGCTCAGACCATAGGCGGAGAAATCGACATTGATCGAATAGCCTCCTTCCGGTCGGATGACTTTTGCTTTCGGAAGGTGTTCACGGATATAGGCAATACACTCATCGATGTTTTTGTCGAGATATTCATTTAAAGCTTCCACCCAGGCTTCGCCTCTGGTGTAGGCGGAAATGACCGCCTGGATACCGAAGGGCGTCGGCATCGCATACATATCCGCTGCTTCCGTTTTCAGATCGGGATCGCAGATAATGACATTCGTCATCGCGAGACCAGCGAGGTTGAAGGTCTTGTTGACGGCTGTGCAGGCGATCAGCTTTTCCCTTCCGCAGGCTTTCATCATCGGTTCGAAGCTCTGTCCGGCACGCAGGATATCCGAATGGACCTCATCAGAGATGATCAGCACATTGTTCGCGCGGCAGATCTCCGCGGTCTTTACGAGCTCTTCGTGAGTGAATACCCTTCCGGTCGGATTGTGGGGATGACACATGATCAACGCTGTGTTCTCCTCTTTGGCACAGGCTTCTTCAAGCGCTGCATAATCGATCGAGAAGTACTCATTTCCGTCATTCAGCATCTCAACCGGTACATATACGCGGCCGTTGGCATCCACATCACTGTGATATCCGTAGCAGGGTGTCAGTACGATCACGCCTTCTCCGGGCTTTGTAAAGTGTTTGATGCATTCCGCGATCGCGTTGTGAGTGCCCGGGAAATAGGTGATATCTTCCGGGGAGAACTCCCAGTCCTGGCGGCGTTTATACCAGTCACAGACAGCTTCATAATATCTCGGAGGAACAGCCGAATAACCGTAGATGCCGTGTTCTGTCAGCTTCTTCAGGTCTTCGATGATCTCGGGCGCGGTACGGAAATCCATATCCGCTGTCTCAAGACAGATCGCATCTTCGCGGAGCTCTCCTTTTACATCCAGCTCATCGAGGATATAATCCGGTCTCTGCCATTTGAAAGAGAAGGAACAGGGATCGTTCCTGCGGTCGATCACTTCATCGAATTCATATCTCATAAGTCGTCCTCCATACATTTTCTTTTGGATTTATTATACGCGGATTCATCGGTGTATAAGTGAACGTCTCATGAAAAACGCGCATTCCGTGTCTTTTCCGCACGGTTTCCGGAAAGTCTCCTTCTTTGTAAAACATTGAACCGCTTACCCGGCAATGTTATAATCACTTATGGAGAAATAAGGAGGAAAGACTTATGCCAGTTACTATCGATAGAGACCTTTGTGTTGGTTGCGGCGCTTGTGTAGCTACATGCCCGGCAGGAGCTCTTGAGCTCGATGACGAAGGAAAATCCACCTGCAACGAAGACGTCTGCATCAGCTGTCTTGCCTGCACCGGAGCCTGCCCGACAGAAGCTATTTCCGAAAAAGAGTAATCCTATTCGCCGTAAAGGCACAAGCACTGATCTTCAGTGCTTTTCATTTACATAAAAGGGGCTGTTACGAAATGACTAATTCGTAACAGCCTTTTCTTTCGGTTT
>JAUNQE010000035.1 GCA_030536365.1 Erysipelotrichaceae bacterium
AATGGCTGGCCAAACACCCGGTCAACCGCAAGGAACGTTATGCCAATACGACGAACCACATCGTTTCCCAGAGCCTCCGCGCCGGAACGATGGTATCTGAGAGCGAACTCGCGGAAATGGAAGTCGTCGTCAACCTCGGCAGCACGTTCTATACGGATGATGTCGGAATCGCACTGGTCGGTTCCGATTACCAGAGACTGGTCGATAAGCTGAATGACCTGCGTGGTCTGGGCATCGATGCCTTTGCCGCCAACTGGACATCCGGCAACGAGATCTACTCCGACAAATACGCGAGAGGCCAGATCATCTCCGTGGAATGCACCGGCTACAGCAATAACCAGGTCTATGCCTGCGAAGGTCCGCTGCCGCTGGACGCGCGTTTCGATGTCGTGATCTCCAAGGGCCTCGTATCCACGATCGCTACCGAAGGCACAGTCAATGACCTGATGAACGAGCTGAGTGGGAAGGTGACCTTCAAGCTCGATTCCAACATCAAGACGGAATACTACGGTTACTACGCGAAAGTCGTCAATGCGGACGGCAGTGCCATCACCGATGGAAAGATCTATGAAGACAAGGAATACAAGATCGTTCTGACTCAGGCTCCGCCGGAGCCGTCTCCGGAACCGGAACCGACACCGGATACTTCTGTCAGACTCAGCAAGACAAAAGGCACAGCCCAGGAACTGGAACAGGAGCTGGACAGCCACGGTATCAGCTATACCCGCAACGCGGATGAAGTAGCACTGACAGACAGCGCCAAGATCGTTACCAGCGATGATAAGGATCTTGAGAATATGACGGCCTACACCGATCAGACATATAAGATCGTTCCATATAAATAAACAGAAGGAGGAATTGAACAGATGAATTTCTTTCAGCGTGCGATAAAGAATATTACACGCCGCAAGACCAAATCGATCCTTTTGCTGATCACGTTCTTCGTGATCGGCAACTTCGTCATCATCGGTCTCGGCGTTTCCCAGGCATCACAGAGTGCCAAGATCCTGACAAGGCAGAAGATGCGTGCCGTCGTCACATACGCGACAGACTGGCGCAAGATCGACAAGTACGTCCAGAGTCTCGAAGACGAGGATGAGATCAACAAGTTCTACGAGAACTATCCGCGTGTATCGATCGAAGATGTACGGGAAATGCTGAAGGACGAGCGTGTCCGCACAGCGAATGCCATTTCGATCAATACGGTCTTTGCGGATGAAGAGCTGGATTATGTTCACCTCGGAAACAAGGCGGAAGAAAACAGCGGCGGCGGTCAGTCCTGTTACTACGATGACGTGACCGGCGAACAGACCTGTGTCGAGTACGTTGAGCCGCATTTCCTGGCGAAAGGAAACTACTTCCCGGATATGATCGAGATCGCAGACGGCGGCTATAAGGTCACCGAAGGCCGCTTCTATACCCAGGAAGATCTGGACAACGCGCGTCCGGTCATCCTGATCACCCGCGCTCTGGCAGATCATAACAACCTGCGTATCGGCGACACGATCACCCTTTATCTGCAGAGTCCGACGGATATCGAAATGTACATGGGCGAGTACGGCATCACGATGGAGGATGTCACTAAGGAATTCGAGATCATCGGTATCTTCGAGCACAACACACCGCTGCTTCCGGATTCCCCGAATTATGATTACGCTTCTCCGTACGAGAATCCCGATAATATGTTCCTGCTCCCGAACACCGCCTTTGACGACATGCGCCTCACGATCGCGCAGAAACAGTTCGATCACTGGGCAGAACAGAATCCGGAGGATGAGTATTACCAGAATCCGGATAACCGTCCGACCGCGGAAGACGTTCTCTATCTGAACGATGTGACCCTGCTGCTCAACGATCCGCTGCAGGTCGATGACTTCGTCGCGGAATATGGTGAAAAAGTAGGAGAATTCTTCTCTTTAAGCGCCAACAACGAAGAGTTCGAGCGTCTTGCCAAACCGCTTGATACTTTGAGCCTCTACGCGAAATTCATCGTCTGGCTCGTCGTTATCAACGCGATCGTCATCATCACGCTCGTTACCGCACTGACTCTGAAGAACCGTGAATACGAGATCGGTGTCCTGCTTTCGATCGGCGCCTCCAAGGCAAAGATTATCGCCCAGTTCTTCATTGAACTGGCGATCGTCGCGATCCTCGGCTTCACTTTGTCGATCGTCTCCGGTTCCATGATCGCCAATAAAGTCGGTCAGACTGTCCTGAACTACCAGATCGCGAGCTCCGGCGTCAACGAAACAGATGACTACGATTATTACGATTACACATCCATCTGGGATACGGATTACACCTCCGATGTCACTCTGGATGATCTGGTCAGTGAATACAACGTGACGGTTTCCCCGCTGATCATCGGCGAGATCTATGTTGTCGGTCTCGGTATCGTCCTGATCTCCACGATCATCCCGTCCATGATGATCATGCGCTTCAATCCGAAACGGATCCTGATGAATCAGAACTAGGAGGACTTATGGCAGAAATCTTACGTTTGGAAAACATCAATTATTCCTATATCGATGGCGGCTACGAAAGAAAGATCCTCAACGATCTGTCCTATACTTTCGAAGCCGGAAAGTTCTATACGATCCTTGGTCCTTCCGGATCCGGTAAGACCACACTGCTTTCGATCATTGCCGGCCTGGACGAACCCAAGAGCGGAAATATCTACTTCGAAGGCAAAAACCTGAAAGAGATCGGTCTTCACAAATACCGCCGCAACGATATCTCGATCGTCTTCCAGCAGTACAACCTGATCTCGTATCTGACAGCGCATGAAAATGTCATGTTGGCGATGAGCGAGACAGACAACCAGCTGCCGAAAGACCGCAAGCAGGTCGCCTATTCGCTGCTTGAGAAATTCGGTATCGTTCATACAAAGGCAGACCGTCTGGTCAACCAGTTATCCGGCGGTGAGCAGCAGCGTGTTGCGATCGCCCGTTCCCTGGCATCCAATGTCAACCTGATCTTTGCCGATGAACCGACCGGTAACCTCGATACCGCGACCGAAAAGGAGATCATCAACGTCTTCAAGGAGCTGGCGCACGATTTCAGCAAGACGGTCATCGTTGTCACCCATTCCGATACCGTTTCCGCAATGTCGGACCAGCGTATCCTGCTTACCGACGGCATCCTGAAAGACATCTAAACAAAACCAAACAGCTCCGCAGGGAGCTGTTTTTGCGAATCAATGACATCCGTGATCATCATCTCAAATCTTGAACATATGACCCAACTCTTCTAAAATATACCTATGCGTAAATTATTATTGATCCTGCTGGTGCTTCTGTGCGGCTGTTCCTCTGCGGCAGCTCCGAAGGAAGAAACACTCCCGAGCAGTGAAACAGAACCATATAAAACAGATGACCCCGAAACTACACCGACCCCGACCCCGGAACCGGTCGAGGAACCTTTTGTTTTTCCGATCGAAGCTGTCAATACCTGGGGCTGCTCCGGCAGCGGCATTTCCATGGAGCAGAACGTCGAGAAAAAGATCATCCATCTCAGCGACTGTCATGACGCTGTCCTTACCAAGGGCAGTCTGTATATGCTGTCGGACAATACGTACACACTGAGCATGAATGCTTCTTCTGATGCGGATACGACCGTGACTCTTTCTATCGAGATTGAAGGGGAAGTCCTGACTTCGAAGGATGTTTATCTGAACAGCGAACCGCAGGCGGTGGAACTCAGTTTCAACAATAACGGTGCCGAGATCTACGATGTCTTCGTGAAGGCGCGTTTCGCCGACGGGACTTCGACGGATGTGCATTTTGACGATCTCCTCTGGCGCCGCTCAAGCGGAAATACGGCAGCCGCCGTTAACCAGCTCGGTTATCTGCCGGACAGTTTCAAGACAGCTGTGTTCAGCAATGATCCGGGAAACTATTTCACGGTATTCAAGGCTGACGATGATACGCCGGTCTATCACGGCATCATCGGTAATCTCCGCGATGACAAGCGCTACGGCGAATTCAACTATATCGGGGATTTTTCCGATCTGAAAGAAGAGGGCGTCTATTATCTGATGTCCGAGACCGGTGTAGGTTCTTACCCTTTCACGATCAGCAGCGATCCTTATCGTTCCCTGTATAAAGATGTCCTGCGTTTCATTACCCTGCAGCGCTGCGGCTGTGATATCCCAACAGATTTCGGTGGTGTTTACGGACATGAAGCCTGCCATACCGCCGAGGCGAACCGGACCATCTATCTTGAGGAATTCATGGACGTTTCCGGCGGCTGGCATGATGCCGGCGACTACGGACGCTACATGCAGACAAGTGTCAAAGCGGCGGTCCCGCTCCTGCTGAGCTATCTGATCAACCGGGAAACGATCGATGACGCATCCCTGGAAGCCGGCAACGGTGTGCCGGATGTTCTGGATGAGCTGCGCTGGGGCCTTGACTGGATGCTGAAGATGCAGACAGAAGGCGGCGCCGTCTACAACAAAGTCACGACAAGGCTCTTTGCCGGACTGATCCGTCCCGAAGAGGACAAAGAAAACCTTTACGTGCTCGCTCCCTGGACACTGACGACAGCGGGTTTTGCCGGAACGGCAGCGCTTGCTTCGCTGGCTTTTGCCGAATACGATCCGGAGTATTCGGCCAAACTGAAAGAAGCGGCGGAGCGCAGCGGTGAATATCTTCTCGGACACGAGCCGGATGAGCCCTTTAAGAACCCGAGCGAATTCGCGACAGGAGACTATACCGATACAGATGAAAGTGATGAGCGTCTGCTTGCCTATGCTTCCCTGTATCTTTTAACAGGCAAGGAATCCTATTACGAGGCAGGAAAAAAGCTCTTCGAGTCATCCTCCTTCACCAGTCTGCCGTCAAACAATCTTTACGATTACGGAAGATTTGTCTTCATCGAAGCGACCCATGCGGGTGATCCTTTCCGCGAGCAGCTGCTGGATCAGCTGATCCGGGATGCGGAGAATGATATCTCGGTCCTGCACGAAACGAACTATCCGTGTCCGCTTCGTGATTTCAGCTGGGGTTCCAACCAGATCATCTGTGACCATATCTTCCTGCAGGAAAGCGCCTGGTATTTCACCGGCAAGGACCGCTACCGCATGTATGCGTCGCATGAACTGAACTATCTTCTGGGTGAGAATACCTTCCGCACGAGCTTCGTTACCGGCTACGGAAATATCTATCCGCATAACATCCATCACCGCATCGCCATGTTGAGCGGTGAGACTGTCCCCGGAGCCATGGTCGGCGGTGTCGCCCAGTATCTGACGGAATGGACAGACGGGCTCCGCGTGAGCGAAGACACACCGGTCGGAAAAAGATATATCGATAACAGCGAGAACTATGCGACTTCGGAAGTCGCGATCGGCTACAACGGCTGTCTCTACCTTGCGCTGAGCTTCTTCGTAAAGGGAAAATAACAGCTGTTTCAGCTAAGAATTGACTTAAACGTACAAAAATACTAGAATTATAGAGCATTCAGGAGAAGACTATGAAAGTTTTGTTATTAATCGTTGCAATTGCACTGATATTATTATCCCTGCTTCAGAGCGGAAAGACCGAAGGGCTGAGCGCCTTCACCGGTTCCGGTGATCTGGGACTGTTCCAGAACGTCAAGGAAAGAGGACCGGAGAAAGTGATCTCCCAGGCAACAATGGTGGCCGGCATACTATTCTTTGTACTGGTCATCGCAATCCGCGTTTTCGAATAAGGGCAGGCGCCCTTTTTTAAATGGAGTTTTATAGATGAAAGAAAGAATACTGGAGATCCTCAAAAATCAGCGTCACCCATTGAGCGAAGAAAAGCTTCTGCAGCTTTTGGTATTGCCGGTTTCGGAGATCCGCGCCTATAACGAAGCAGTCGAAGAACTGCGGGCGGAAGGTTCTGTCTTTCTGACCTCCAACAAATATCTGGCTCTGACTTCCCGCTACCGCATAGGCACAGTGGGTTTCCGTCATAACGGCAGTTTTTATATCGTTCCGGAGGAAGAAGGCCTTCCGGAAGCGGAAGGGATCAACAGCGACCGTTTTGTGCTTTATCCGAATGATCTTGTCCGTTATGATCCCAACAGCGGAAAAGTCTTCCAGATCCTGAAACACCGGCTGACGAATGTCGTTGTGACACAGCACAAGCGTTTTAATCACTGGTTCTTTACAACAGATGAGCTTCTACCGGAAGATTTCACGATCGTGAATGAAAGAGAATACCGCAAGAAAGACGGCCGTGTGTTCGGCTGCCGCATCATCGATCATAACCGCAAGCAGCTGAAGATCGAAGCGGAACTCGGTACGGCCCGCACGCTGAACGGCGAGCTGGATGCCCTGGCCTACAAAGCCCGTCTCTACCGCGGTTTCCCGGAAGATGTCCGCAAGCAGGAGATCAAGCGGATCCTGCCGGAAGGAAGAAAAGATCTGCAGGAACAGCTTTGTGTCACGATCGACGGAGCCGATGCCAAAGACTTCGATGACGGCATCTGTGTCCGCAAAGAAAAAGAAGGCTATATACTTTATGTCCATATCGCTGATGTTTCCTTCTATGTAAAGGAAGGAACGCCGGTCGACCGCGAAGCGCTGAACCGCGGGACTTCTGTCTATCTCCCGGAGCGTGTCTATCCGATGCTGCCGGAGATCCTCAGCAATGACCTCTGTTCCCTGCGTCCGGACGAAACAAAAGCAGCGATCACCTGTGAGATCACATATGACCGCAAAGGAAGAAGAAAGAATTATTCCGTTTATCCGACACTGATCCGTTCCAAGAAACGTCTGACCTACGATTCCGTCAACGCGATGCTGGAAGGGAAAGAAAGCTACGAGCCGGAATTTGAGGAGATGCTGAGGAATGCCGCGGAACTGGCTTCCATGATCCAGCAGCATGCTGTAGAAAGCGGAAGACTGATCCTTCCGGAACAGGAGCTGGTCTTTACAGTCGAAGACGATCAGGTAACGGATGTCAAACCGCGCGAAAGAGGTGTCGCTGAGCGTCTGATCGAAAGCTTCATGATCGAGGCGAACTGCTGTGTTGACGAACTGCTGAGCGAGAAGGGGATCGAACACTTCTCGCGGAATCACGGTTCACCGGATACGATGAAACTGGAAGACTTTTTTGCGGAGGCGGACGCTGTCGGCTGCCCGCGCACAGGAGAGACGCAGCGTGAAGAGATCTTGAACGCGCTCCGTTATCTTGAAGATAAAGAAGGCTGCGATTATCTCTATAACCTGCTTTTACGCGCGCAGGCGAAAGCCAAATATGCGCCCGAAAGCAAGGGACACTATGCTCTGGCGCTGGAAAACTACTGTCACTTCACTTCGCCGATCCGCCGCTATCCGGATCTGCTCGTTCACCGCGCACTGCACAGACATGTGTTCCGCGATGAGAAATTCAGGGAAGAGAAGGATCTTAAAGGCATCGCCGCACAGGTCAACCAGAAGGAGATCGATGCGGTCAAGATCGAACGTGAAGCGGATAAAGTCGCCGCATGCGTTTATGCGGAAAGCAGGATCGGAAGAAAAGTGACCGCAACTGTTACCTCGATCCAGCCTTTCGGGGTCTATATGTCTTTGAAGAACGGGATCGAAGTCTTCATGTATCTGGACAGTGAATTCGAACAGACGTCCTATAAGCCCGGAGATACCGTTCGTGTCTATATCCTCGGCATCGACTGGCACCACAAAAGAATTGAGGTTTCTCCCTTAAGAAAGGGGTATAATTAGCATATGGCAGTTAAAGAGATCGCACGAAATAAAAAAGCATATCACGATTATTTCATCGAAGATACCTACGAGGCCGGACTGGTCCTGCAGGGTACGGAGATCAAATCTTTGCGAAACGGTAAAGCTTCGTTCCAGGATGCCTACATCTCTTTCAGCGAAGGGGAAGCCTGGATCAAGGGACTTCATATCGCTGTTTATACTTTCGGCACCTACAACAATCACGATGCTGACCGTGACCGCAAGCTGCTTCTTCACCGCAGGGAGATCGTCAAACTGTTTTCCAAGTCCAAACTGGACGGGTATACGGTTATCCCGCTGAGGCTGTATCTGAGTTCCGGACTTGCGAAACTTGAGATCGCCCTGGCAAAAGGTAAGAATCTCTACGACAAACGTGAAGCATCGAAAGTCCGCACGATGAAACGCGAGGCGGAGAAGGCGATGCACCGTTATTGACAAAGGAAAATAAACGATTTAAAGTTTAATTCCTGGGGATGTATTTGGTCTCGACAGGATTATGCTGGATCGCAGTGGCAGTGGAGTGATGACCTAATCATCAAATTAAAATAAACGCTAACAATACTGAATTAGCATTTGCCTAAGTAACGTCGATATAGACGCGGCAAGCCTGCAGCTGTAAAACTTGTAGCAGTTGCAGAGTAAATACAAGTTAGGTGAAGTAAGTTAGCCTTCCTCTTACCATCCGAAAACCGAAAAGGCAGATTCGGGTCCTGGCAGTCCGGGCTATAAGATCCGTCTTAAAATAAATTCGGAATAAACTGTAGAAACTGCGATGTGGGGCTTTTTCTGGACAGGGGTTCGACTCCCCTCATCTCCACCATTTTAAAATCAGCCTTTCGAGGCAGCCATACTGTAAAAGTGTCGGTTTCCAGCAGATGGATGCTGGATGTGCAGATTGATGCGGGCCCTCACTTTTTTCTTTGCTGTGTTTCAATAAAAAAGGAGAAGATCAGATGAGAACAACGTCGATCATGGTACAGAATCTTTGTGTTCCGTGCAGCTGCAGGTGCAGATACTGTCTTTTGTCATGGGATGGAAGACCGGTTGGCACCTCCTGGGACAAAGGTGCATCTTTTGCGCAAAGATTCATTAACGAAGTGAGACATTCACGCCCTGAAATTAACATCTCGTTTACATTTGGTTATTCCATGGACCATCCTCGTCTTCGTGAAGCAATCACCTTCCTGAAAGAGATTGGCAGTCCTCAGGCACAGTTTCTGCAGTGTGACGGAATGCGGATGAGAGACGAAGCAGAATGTGATGATCTGATGAGAATCCTGAAGGAAGCGGGAGTGCAGGATCTGAATTTTACTTTCTATGGCCAGAAAGAATATCATGACCGTTTTGCCTCAAGAAAAGGAGACTATGATCTGCTGATGCGTATGATCAAGTCTGCGTTAAGCCATGGACTGCAGGTTTCAGCAGGAATTCCTCTTACTGCGGAGAATGTATCTCAAGCTGATGTTCTGACAGAAGATCTGAAAAAGCATGGTGTTGAGAAGATCACCATGTTTGTGCCGCATGAAGAGGGAAGAGGTACCGCGCTTTCGGATATCCGACTGGATGAAAAGGACCTTGCAGGATTATCCGAAGAATCTTTAAAGCTGCTGAACCGCAGTGTGTACCGCAGTGAACGTGACTGGGTCACCGGCATGGATATTCCGGAAGAAAAGGAAAGAATGCTGCTGATCTCGCTGAGACCGGACAATATTGAACGGTATGAACGGATGCGTGCAGAGGAGATCATTCAGGAGATTGAGGGACTGGATGACCGGTACTATGACTCCTTTCCGGACTTTCTTGATCTTGCAAGGATGTACGGAGATCCCCAAAGCGGCAGAATGTATCGATTCCGTGATTTGTTTTACCACTATCGGAAGCTGTATGAGAAAGATTACGGTATACAGGCATACGATGTGACAGATGAACGTCAGTCCGGCAGCAGAAGGTATTAACCGTTTTACAGGAATACATCAGGACAAAATAATCTGCCGCCGCAAACAGGAGGTTCTGCTGAACTCCCGCCAGGCCCACCATGTAGAAGAGAACAGGACTAAAAAGTCCTGTTTTTGTATAATGGATTTAAAGAGACGAATCGAAGTATGTAAGGGAGATCCTAGATATGATAGGCAAAATAATTGGAGTCTTAATAACTGGAGGAGCAGGTACTATTATTGCTGTTATGGGTTGGTTGATCTGGAAAAAAGAAAAACTCACCCTGATGCATGATTATCATGTCAATAAAGTCTCTGCAGAAAACAAGACGGCGTTTTGCAGGCTGTCAGGAATTGGTCTTATTGTAATAGGAATTGGGTTACTGATATCTGCTGTAATACTTTTCGTGACAGATTCTGCTTACAGTTTTCTGTGTTTTGCTGTTTGCTTTGTAGTGGGATTGGTCATGTTAATTACTGCTGGAGCAAAGTACAATCGTTAACTTCTCATTTATCGAATTGTCAGAGCGATGATCAGATAATCTACTGTGACCGTACAGAGTTCGTCTGAACTCCCCTCAGCTCCATCAATAACAACAGACAGGACTTTATTGGTCCTGTTTTTGTATAATGGATTCAGGAGAAATCACGGAAGCCGGAGGCCATCATAATGAATGAATTTATTGAATATGTGCGTGAGCGTTTTTCCACAGCCGGAAACATTGTCATAAAAGCTATGATGGGCGGATATCTTGTGTACCTTGACGGTAAGCTGATAGGCGATATTTGTGATAATGAACTGTTTTTAAAGAGAACACCGACATCGGACAAGCTGCTTGCAGATTCTGAACTGCGTTTTCCGTATGAAGGCTCAAAGACACTGATGCATGTATTTGACAGATTTGAAGATATGGATCTGATCACAGAACTGCTGGAAGGCATGTATGCGGAACTGCCTGAAAAGAAACCGAAGAAAGCAAGATGATACCGGCGGATCCCGGTAAGAAAATCACCGAACAGGAAAAGATAAATAATGACGAAACAAACAGCGGTTTACGGTGAAAAAGACAATCTGACATCCTTTAAGACGATATCTGCTTTTTCCGAAAGGACCGGGGCAGAGCTGGCTGTTATGAAGGACGGCGAGCATTGGTTTCATACGCCGGAACAGATGGACTTTCTTGATTCATGGCTCATCAGAACGATTGGAAAACGAATTTGCGGAGGAAAAGGTAATGCCGTTTGATTATAAAAAAGAGTACAAGGAATTCTACATGCCTAAGAACAAGCCTTCGATCGTGACGGTGCCGCGCGTGAACTATATCGCGGTTCGTGGACAGGGCGATCCGAATCAGGAAGACGGCGAATACAAACAAGCCATAGGTCTTTTGTATGGTATCGCGTTCACGATAAAGATGAGCAAAAAAGGCAGCCATAAGATCGAAGGATATTTTGATTATGTCGTTCCTCCGCTGGAGGGGTTCTGGTGGCAGGATGGTATCGCGGGGATCGACTACGCCCACAAAGAAAACTTCAAATGGATCTCTGTCATTCGTCTGCCTGATTTTGTCACAAAGGCTGATTTCGAATGGGCTGTTGAGGAGGCTACCAAAAAGAAAAAGACGGACTTCTCAAAGGTCGAATTTCTGACATATGAAGAAGGCTTGTGCGTTCAGTGCATGCACATCGGTTCCTATGATGATGAGCCTGCGACAGTAGCACTGATGCATGAGTTTATGGAGCAGCAGGGATTCGCATTGGATATCAGTGAACAGCGGCTTCATCACGAAATATATCTGAGCGATGCCAGAAAGGTCGAGCCGGAAAAGCTGAAGACCGTCATTCGTCATCCGATCAAAAGAAAAGACTGATCTGAGTCCATTGAATCTTCAGGGCGATGACCGCCGATCTCATATAAATATTCGGTTCATCCGAACTCACCCGACTCCATCAAAAGAAAACGAACAGGGCTTTGAAGGCAATAAATACAGAAGAAAAGCACCGGTATTCGCCGATGCGGAAAGAACCTTTCCGGAGGACTTATGAACACCAATGAAATGAAATGGACAAGAGAACCGCTCAATTATTCTGTCAGTGAAGACAGGATCGAGATCGAGACGATCCCGCACACAGATCTCTGGCAGAGAACGTACTATCATTTCCGTAATGACAATGCTCCGGTATTGCAGACGGAAACCGAAGAGAAGTACTTCTCGTTTATCGTGAAAACAGACTTCACGGAAAGCCATCATCGTTTTGATCAATGCGGTATCGTCATGTACCTTGATTCCGAAAACTGGTTGAAAGGGTCTGTAGAATATGAAAACGAGTCCTTTCAGCATCTCGGCTCCGTTGTTACAAATCACGGTTATTCCGACTGGGCGACGACCGCTATTCCGGCAGACGTCAAGGTCATGTGGTACCGTTTCAGCCGCAGAGAAGATGACTATTGCATAGAGTGTTCGCCGGACGGCAATGAATTCACGCAGATGAGAGTCTGCCATATGTGGGAGGGTGCCGGAAAGATCCGCTTTGGCATTTACGCCTGCAGCCCGGAAGATTCCAGTTTCAAGGCAGTGTTCACGGATATGCGCATCACAGAATGTGCATGGAAAGCGCACGACGGCCAGCAGCCTGATTGACAGACCGGAATGAGTTTGCTGCTGATGATCAGCGTTCGTCTGAACTGTCGTTATCTTCAGCAAATACCGACTGACGGGATAAAACGATCCTGTTCAACTATAATGAAAAAGGGTAACAGATCCGTATAGCGAGGGAAAAATGCAAATAAAGACAATGATGACACTTGGAATTCTATCCGCAGTGTTTCTGAACGGATGCGCCGGAAACGCAAGACCCGCTTACAGATATGAACTGCAGGAAGTTCACCCCGTCGGCGGCAGACAGGGGATCTGCACAGAAAACGGCGATTACTGGGTCAGCGGATCCGGAATACTGCAGAAATATGACAGCAGCTGGAATCTGATTGCCGAAAACCCTGAGCCGTTTGAGGGTTATTCACTGGAAGTCAACCACATCGGTGACATCGATGTGTACAACAATGAATTATATCTTGGCGTGGAATACTTTATGGACGGTGAGGGCAGAAATATACAGGTCGCGGTCTATGACGGCGACACATTGAAACTTAAGAGAGTCTTTCCTTTCCGCGCGGATACCGGTCAGCTGGAATGCAGCGGGATCGCCGTGGATCCGGATTCCCGGACAGTGTATATGTCGTCGTGGATAGACGATGAATCCAGTGAATATCTGTACATGTATGATCTGGACACAGCGGAATATAAAGGAAAGCTGAAAATGCAGACAAGTCCCAAATGGATCCAGGGCGTGGCATATCATGACGGTAATCTCTATGTCACCAGCGATGACGGGGACGCCGAAGAAAACGCGCCGGACCACATGTACAGGATCGAAGTTTCCGATAGCAGGGAAACCGGCAAGGTCACTCTGGAAAAGACATTCGATGATGTGATCCGCCAGGGTGAGATCGAAGGTCTGACATTTCAGAAAGATTCCGGCCAGTTTCTTTTGCTGTACAACCGGGGCGCGAGAATCATCGCCGGAATGCCGAGAGGATTCTACGAAGGGTATACGGAAGAAATACATGAAATATTTGTATACGATATGACCGCAGGAGACTGAAATATCGTTAACAACACAACAGGACTGAAAAGGTCCTGTTTCTGTATAATGAAGACGGGAATACAGCGCGCCAAGGAGCAAGAACATGATCGAATTAAAAAGAGAAAGAATCGAACAGATCCTGAATGAAGAAACCGCGAAAAAGAAAGATCCGGATGACATCCTTCGCAGTGTCTATACGAGATATATGTATTTATACGAGAAGTATCTCGAAGACATTGATGCATTGAGTGATGACCGGATCGCTGAGCTGAGAGCCTATCATGAGGAAACCATAAGTCTGGTAAAGTATTACCAAACCATCACCGTAAAGCCCCTGTCTTCAGACATGGGGATATAAGGTGTCTCTCCTTCTTCGGAATCGGTCTTGAATCAGCGTCTTGAATCATTCTTCAGAACCGGCTTTGAATTAGATGGCTGATCGTTGTATAATTATTGTATGGAATACAAATCAAATAATAATGTAGTCTACTCCTGCAAGTATCATGTGGTCTGGTGTGCGAAATACCGCCGTCCTGTCCTGGTTGAAGGTGTCGATGAGCGCCTTAAGGAGCTTATCAGAGAGACATGCAGCAGACTCAATACGGATCTTCTGGAAATGGAAGTCATGCCGGATCATGTCCACCTGTTGATCGAAGTCGATCCGCAGTTCGGGATCCACAAGGCCGTCAAGCGGCTGAAAGGGTATTCCTCAAGAATACTCAGGGAAGAGTTTCCCTGGCTCAGATCCCGGATACCGAGTCTCTGGACGAACTCGTATTTCGTTTCCACTGTCGGAGGAGCACCGCTGTCAGTGATCAAACAGTATATCGAGAATCAGAAATACGTATAGGAGGATCGATGCGCTTATCAGAAACAGTAAAGCTTTATTTGAATGAAGAACAGAGATCTCTTCTTGTCCGGACGATGGATGAGTATATAGAGACTGTCAACGATCTTGTTTCCTCTGCTTTAAACGGGGCAGAGATCCAAAACTATTCCTCTAAAGATGTGGAGGCGGATCTCCCTTCCGCACTTAAAAACCAGTGTATCCGCGATGCACGGTCTCTCTTGCGGAGATATAACAGGCAGCGGAAAACAACTAACAGCCCTCCCGTTCTGAAAAGACCGTGCTGCTATATCAACAACCAGAATTATCGAATCAAGGGAGATCGTATCGAATTTCCGGTATCAGCAGCAGGAAAGCCAAGAAGGCTCTCTGTCCGTACACGGATGTCGGAAAAACAAAAGGAAGTATTCGTTTCCCATAAACTCGGCACTCTGCGCATCGTATTCAAAAACAAGAGGATCGTCGCGCAGATCGTATATGAAGTGAAGGAAACAGAACCTGTTAAAGAAGGAAAAGAGATGGGTGTTGATCTCGGCATCAAATGTCCCGCGGTCGCCTGTACTTCCGACGGCCTGATCCGCTTTTATGGAAACGGCCGTAAAAACAAATATATGCGCAGACGCTATGCCTCTCTCAGAAAGAAGCTGCAGAAAGAAAAGCACATGGATACTGTAAGAAGGATCAACAGCAAGGAACAGCGGATCATGAAAGATATTGATCATAAGATCAGCAGAAAGATCGTTGATACAGCAGTAAGCAAAGACGTAAAAGTCATCAAACTGGAGCAGCTGGCAAACATCCGCTCATCGACAAGAACAAGTCGTAAAAACAATCACAGCCTGCACAGCTGGTCATTTTATAGACTGTCCAAGTATATAGAATACAAAGCGAGAAAAGCAGGTATAACAGTTGCGTATGTAGATCCCGCATATACAAGCCAGAGATGTCCTGTCTGCGGCAGCATTCATCATGCCAAAGACAGAACATATACCTGTAAATGCGGTTTTGCAGCCCACAGGGATATTCTCGGGGCAATGAACATCTGTAACGCAACTGAGTATGTCGGCGGTAGCGATATCAGACATACTGCATAGGGAACTATATGTTCTGCCCTATGATGGGTGATGACACACCCATACCTTGCGCTGCGGTCTGACGGAAACGGACAGACCAGCCGTTCTTATACGGCAGGCAGCAAGAATCCCCTGCCTTCAGGCATGGGGAGTGTCAA